>NZ_CAXBCK010000007.1:0-91047 GCF_963974425.1 uncultured Marixanthomonas sp. | reverse complement strand
AGAAGCCCCCGAGGGATTAACGGGAACTTATATGCTGCTGGATCAAGCTTCGGTAACCGGAACTGCAAATATTGTAATGGCTGCTGTTTTGGCAAACGGAACGACTACCATTTATAATGCAGCCTGCGAACCATATTTACAACAACTTTGCAAGATGTTGAATGCCATGGGGGCCAAAATAAGCGGAGTTGGATCAAACTTATTATCCATTGAAGGCGTAGATAGTTTAGGCGGTTGTAAACACCGTATCTTACCTGATATGATCGAAATAGGAAGTTGGATTGGCCTTGCTGCTATGACACAAAGCGAACTGACTATTAAAGATGTGAGTTGGGAAAATTTGGGGCTAATACCCGACACCTTCCGGAAATTAGGAATAACTCTTGAAAAGAAAGGTGATGACATTTACATTCCCGCTCAAGAAGAATATGAAATACAAGGATATATAGACGGTTCTATTTTAACCGTTGCAGATGCTCCTTGGCCAGGCTTTACACCAGATTTGTTGAGTATTGTTCTTGTAATGTGTACGCAAGCAAAAGGAAGTGTGTTAATACACCAAAAAATGTTTGAAAGCCGTTTGTTCTTTGTAGATAAATTGATTGATATGGGCGCTAAAATTATCTTGTGCGACCCACATAGAGCTACTGTGATTGGTCATAACTTTCAATCAACCCTTAAAGCAACAACTATGGTGTCTCCAGACATACGTGCTGGAATTTCATTATTAATCGCAGCACTTTCTGCTAAAGGTACTTCGACCATTCACAATATTGAACAGATAGATCGAGGTTATGAAAATATTGATGAACGATTACGTAGAATAGGAGCTAAGATTACTAGAATAGAGTAATTACCTAAGATAACGAATAAAAAAAGCCGCGATAGATTCGCGGCTTTTTTGTTTTACTTATTTCGGTTTTTATTAACCTCATCTTGTAATTTGCGTCGTAGCTTTTGTTCTCGCTCTAACGATTTTTGACGATTGGTTTCGAGTTCCATTTCGGTCTCTGCCAATTTTAGTTGAGAGTCTTTGGTAACTTTATGGCTATTTTTAAATTTATAGAATATAAATGCCAGCCCAACTAATAACAATACAATTATTGACCACATAATGGTATTATAAGTAGATTTTTGAGTTAGAATTCCTAAAATTTCAATACCGTTTTCTTTTTCTTTGGAAACGGAAAGGTCTTCTTTAGTAGTTTTTAATTTACTTGTAAGCGAATCAATTTTCTTTGCTTTTTGGTCAATTTCGGTCTTTGAAGTTGCTATTTTCGACTCTAAATCGGAAATTGAATCTAAAATATTTTTTCGGAGTTGATTAATCTGGTATTTTTTAATCACCTTGTATTCTTGGTAATTATTCGATTCGTCAACCACATCTTTAAACTGTCCTTCTATACTATTATCTGTTGCCTTCGTTTGGGGATTTTCTTGGGCAAAGAGGATTACGGTACATAAAAGTAAGGGGAGTAGGGTTATTAATTGTTTCTTCATGGTAATTTTGTTCGGTTTGTTTGTTATTTAACACCGCAAGAGTAGAAAAATTGTTTCAAATAACCCAAATTTTAAACCTAATTAAAATTTATTTAACAAGGTACTCTTTTTAATTGTAATAAAAACGGAGTGCACTTGCGTGATATTTATGTATTTGTTTGATAATATGTTCGGTTTCAGCAACATCTAAATTAATCTAAGGAATTACCGAAGTCTGGAAAAATTCAGAAAGTTGTTGAGCACATTTTCAGCATGAATAGATTTATTAGGGTTAAAGCCACTGTCATTTTACATTTATGAATTCATTGACTACTGTTTCCATAAGTATTGATTTGGGGATAATGCAAACTAGTAACTATCAGAAAATCAATAAATAAATGAAAACTCGATAAAGTATAATTAATTAAGTATATTCTTATGCTGAAATTTAAGAAACAGCTCTTTTATAAGTAGCTAAAGCGCGTTCACGAGCTTCTTTATGATCTACCATTTTATCAGGGTAGGAATCGGTATTGTATTCTTCAATCCACTTTTCTATATATTTTTTGTCTTTATCAAATTTTTCAATTTGAGTAGTAGGATTAAATATTCTAAAATACGGTGCTGCATCAACACCACTTCCTGCTGCCCATTGCCAATTGCCTACGTTACTGGAGAGTTCGTAATCTAACAATTTTTCAGCGAAATAGGCTTCTCCCCAACGCCAATCAATTAATAGGTGTTTACATAAAAAGCTTGCAACTACCATCCGTACTCGATTGTGCATATAACCAGTTTGGTTTAATTGGCGCATTCCAGCGTCTACCATTGGGTATCCGGTTTTACCTTGTTGCCAAAGTTCAAACTCTTCTTTATTGTTACGCCATTCTACACGGTCGTATTTTTTTCTAAAAGCGGTATCAACTGTTTCAGGAAAATGCCAAAGTATTTGCATAAAGAATTCCCTCCAGATTAATTCTTGCCAAAAAGTTTCATTTTTTTCGGCAATGGCTTTTTTTATCATTTTCCGAATGCTCACTGTACCAAACCGAAGATGTGGGCCTAAATGTGATGTAGCATCCTGAGATGGAAAATTTCGTTTGTTTTTATATTGCTGAATGGTAGTGGGTGTCACATCGTAATCTGGTATTTCTACAGAAGATTTTTCAAAACCTATATCGCTCAAGTTTAGATTGGGCATTCGGGAATGTTTTACAAGGTTTTTTAAATGCTCATTAGTGTAATATATTTTAAGATGCGTATCAGCATCGAAAGTACTTTTCCAAACTTTCATATAGGGCGTATACACCACATAGGGGTCACCGTCGCTTTTTACAATTTCATCTTTTTCAAAGATCACTTGATCTTTATATGTATAGAATCCAATATTTTTTTCTGAAAGAAACTCTTTTACCTCCTTATCACGTTTAATGGCATAAGGCTCATAATCGTGGTTGGTAATAACGTTTTGTACATGAAAGTCTGAACAAATCTGTTTAAAAACCGCTTTTGGGTTACCATGATAAATGGCAATACTACTATCGTGTTCCTGAAGCGTATCACGCATTTTTTGAAGTTCATCAAATATAAAAGTGACGCGAGCATCATCCTTTGGTAATTCGTCTAAAATTTCAGAGTCAAAAATAAAGACAGGTAGTACAGGATATTTACCGTGCAGCGCTTTGTAAAAGCCTATATTATCATCAAGACGCAAATCTCTCCTAAACCAAAAGATATTTAATTTATCTTGCATTGTAAAATAGTATTATTGTATTTCACCGAAAAGCTCTATAAGCTTGTTTCTTCGGTATTCAAAAATTTCGTCTAATTTGGGTTTTACCAAAATAGGATGTGCCAGTTGGCCAAGAAAACCCATAGGAAGTTTGTAGTGAACGATATCTTCCATTTCCACACCACCATCAATTTCTTTAATAAAATGTTTGTGATGCCAAAGCGAGTAGGGGCCAAAACGTTGTTCGTCCACAAAATACTCAAGGTCTTTCACGTGTGTAATTTCGGTAACCCATTTTGTTTTAATACCTAAAATAGGTGTGACGATATACTCAATTATTTGACCGGGGTACATGGGTTTTTCTACACCTGAAAGAATATTAAAACCCATGTAATCTGGAGTTATTATCTTCAGGTTTTGAGGTGCTGAAAGAAACTCCCAAGCTTCTTCTTTTGATATCGGGACATTTTGTTTGGTGTGTAATTTATATAGTTTCATGTATGCCTTTTACAGAAATTATCTACGTTTGTAAGATAACTTTCTGTTCATTCGCATAAGTCTATATATCTCAACTTTTACAGCCGTTTTTTCTTTTCTGAATTTGAATAAATTCTTTAAAATAGTAATCATAATTTTTCTTTTAAAAATACGACTGTTTTACGAATTAAAAAATACTTTAAACAAAACTTAACAATTTATTGATAAACGGATTAGGTATTAGAATACGTCTAAGTTTGCATTGATTCAGTATTAGGATTTAGATTATATTTAAGGTTTTGTTAACTATTAAAAAAGAGTTAAAGTGTATTTTAGTAGATTGAAACAAATCAACAAAAATCATTTTATGAAAAATCTATTACTATTAGCTTGTACTGTGCTCTTTTCAGCAGGAATTTATGCACAAATTGAAACACCGCAACCCAGTCCGTCACAAAAAATTGAACAGACTGTGGGATTGACGGATATTACCTTAGAATACTCCCGACCAGCTGTGCGAAACAGAACCATATTTGGCGGTCTAGTGCCTTACGGAAAAATTTGGCGAACAGGAGCTAATAAAAACACTACAATTACATTTGATAAACCGGTTATGATCGGGAAAACTGAAGTGAAACCAGGTTCATATGCTATATATACTAAACCTAATGAAGAGAATTGGGAAGTGTATTTTTATAGCGATGCAAACAACTGGGGAACTCCAGAAAAATGGGATGAGAGTAAAGTAGCTGCTAAAACAACTGCAGAAGTATATCCTATGCCAATGAAAATTGAATCGTTTACTATGACGTTTGACGATGTAGCTCATGATTCAGCTAATCTTGGGATACTTTGGGAGAACACTTACGTAGGTGTTCCTATAAAAGTGATGACCGATAAAGAAGTTTCGGCATCTATTGACAAGGTTATGAATGGACCAGGAGCTAATGATTACTATTCTTCTGCTGTTTATTACTTAGAAACAGGTAAAGATATTAACCAGGCAAAGACTTGGATAGATAAGGCAATTGATATGGCTGAGAACCCTGCTTTCTGGCAGTATAGACAACAATCATTAATCTATGCAAAAGCTGGCGACAAGAAAGGAGCTATTAAAGCTGCTAAAAAGTCTATAGAATTGGCTAAAAAAGCCGGTAACGATGACTATATAGCATTAAATGAAAAATCATTGAAAGAGTGGGGAGCTATGTAATATGAGACCTCAATAAAAAGTAAAAGCCCCAGATATTTGATTATCTGGGGCTTTTTTGTGTTGTGGATATAACCTTATTTAGAAATTAGAAAATGGTGTACCCAAGAATAAAGGACACGCTGTTATAGTCTGAACCCCAAAAAAGATAATTATTCAATATGCCTCTGCTAGTGGCTACGCGTACTTCTGCACTATACCGGTCGTTAAAATTATAACCTATACCAAAAGCAAAATTGGTATTAGACTTTATGTCTAAGTCTGTTGATTCTTCAAATTCAATTCCTGAGTTTAAGGTAAAATCGAAAACGTAGGATGCATTAATGAATATTTTAGATTTGTCATTGAGGAAAAAGTAATGTCTTAATCCCGCTGGCACTTCTATAGATTTATAATCAACATTAATAGTTTGTTGGTTTTCTTTTTCTGTTTTTAGATATTGATAAGTTGGTTCAACGATTAAAGCCCATTTATTTTTATTGAATGGTAACTTAAATTCACCTTCAATACCTATAGAAAAAGAAGTATTATTTCCGAAATCTGTATAGGAGGAAGTGCGTATGGAATTGTTAATAACCAAGGTTGAAAACCTTACCCCTGGTCTAATACTGAAATTAAAAATCAATTTATTTTGATTTTTAGTGTAATTATAATATTGGGCATTGACACACTCATTATAATTCACAAAAAACCTAGTTAAATCACTAGCGGTATATCCTATTTTGTCAATGCTACTCATTGAATAGCCTTCGCATTTCAAATTATTCCATAATTGTTGTTTGTACCTATTATTCTCGGCTACTTTATAGGTGTCAATTTTATATTTCTTGAAAACCAACTGTTCTATCTCGTTTGTTTCAGTTTTATAAAAATAACGACTTAAATTATTGTCTTTGTATAGGTATAAAGTTGCATTTCCTTCAACCAATACTCGTAATAAAAGCTGTTCTTCTTTAAAAGTGGGTTCTTTTTTGTAGTTTATCCTACTTAACACATCACTGGACCTATCTATTTCAACTATGTGACGTTCGTATTTTTGTGATTCTGAAACTTTAAACTCTTTAATTGTAGTAATGGAAGCTTTCTTTACTTTTTCGTTTTCAGAAAGTTTATATTCAATTTCGGTGGGACTATCTCTCCAGTCCATATTTTTTATTAGGCAATTGGTTTTTATGCCTTGATTGTTTATAAAATAGCCTTTTTCAAATTTAATTTGTGCAAATGTGTGGAGGCTTAAAAAGGATACTAATAGAGTGAGTATTGTTTTTTTCATGTACAGGTATTGCTTTTAGGATATTTATAGGTTTACAAAAAGAGTTATTATAATTTTTAAATAATAACCTTTTTGAAGCCTTTGATTTTAAAAATTCGTGATGTAGCGAAAATAGTGTAATTATTTTATTTAGGCACACGACTAATAAAAGAGTGATTTTTTCTAAATTTATTTAATAAGTAAATTATATTCTTAATACACCTCGAAACCCTCTACTACCATAATAAGATTGAGCCCCGTTGTGGTATATAAAAACAGTTGCAAAGCGATAATCGCCAAATAGGGCTCCGCCAAGCTTCCTAATTTTATCAGGTGTTTTAATCCAACTTGAGGTTTTAGTATCAAATTTTCCTAGTTGTTGTAATCGCTGGTATTGTTCTTCAGTTAAAAGTTCAATATTCATGGCGGTAGCCATATCTATAGCAGTATTTTCAGGTTTAAATTTCTTTCGTGACTCTAAACCTTCGCGATCGTAACAAACACTTCTACGGCCTTTGGGACTTTCTGGAGAACAGTCATAAAAGATATATTCATCATTATCAAAGCCAACTACGTCGGGTTCGCCTCCAGTTTTCTCCATTTCATTTAAGCTCCATAGTTTTTCAGGTTTTGTTTCTAACTTTTTTTGAACATTTGTCCAGTCAATTTTTTTATGACGATTTATATTTTCGTTAAACCGGGTTTTTAATGTGTTAAGCAGTTCTTTTTTCTCTTCCGTAGTTAGTTTTTTCGATTTGTTAGCCATGTTGTGTTCAAATTTATTCGACAACTATTTTATTTACTATAATTTCCTCTTCTGATATTAACTTAAATAAATAAACTCCTTTTGATAAGTTCGATACATTAATTTGATGTTGAGAACTTAATTTGCTAATCAGTTTCCCTAAAAGATCGTAAATAAGTATTTTATTTACGGTTACATTTTCTATATTCAGTATTCCCGTGGTTGGATTGGGGTATAGTATTGGCTTTTCTTGCTTAATATCTTTATTACTCAGTAAAGGACCTTCAATTTCGACGGTTTCGGTGTAATCAGATTCTACCTGTCCCGGATTATAAACAGCAGTTACGTGAGCTAAAAACCCTTCTCCTTCATTATAAAATAAAAAATCAATATCACAATTTGAGCCTTCCTCTAGATGATAAAGTGAATTTTCAGTTTGAAACCTATATAATTCGTCCCCACGGTAAATATTATAACCAATTAATTCATCATGAGGTGCCTCTGGTTCTTCCCATTTAAGTTCAAAATAATTATTTGGCGTCACATAATACTGATCCCAAGTTAAATTTATGACTGGATTAATTTGCCCAATTGAATGACAGGTGAAAACTAAGAAAACTCCAAGTGTGAGTATTGTTTTATTCATAATTGTAATTTTTTATTTGAGTATATGAGACCTTATTTAAACCTTCATAAACTTTTGAGTAATAGTCCTTCCATCCACAGTTAATGATACAAAAAAGAAACCTGAAGACAGACTAGAAACGTCTATTTCATTAGTGCTTGCTTCAGAAATTAGTTGCCCCTGTAATGAATAAATCTTGATGCTATTATATTCTAATTCTGTACTTAATATCAATGTATTTGTAACTGGGTTAGGGTATATGCTAAATGTGATCTCTTTTAAATCGGAAATACCCAAACTACAATCTTCGCTATAAACAGTGTTTGGTTCTTTACACCAAGCAATAGGGTTATCACCACAGGTTTGACTATTGGCATATACTACATCGTCCACTTGAATGCACCGTAAATTACTACTATTATTTGCCACCATCAATTCAAGGTTTTCATTATTTCCGTTTTGAATGTTTAGATATTCCAAAGACTGATTACTATCACACTCTAACGAAATTAAATTTACATTAGCTGAAAAGTCAAGAGTAACAATCTCATCATTATCCCAGCAACCCAATACTTCAAGATTTAAAAGTGCTGAAAGGTCTAATTCGGTTAAATCATTATCGGTACAAAATAGAGTGATCATATTAGTGAAAGATGAAATACCTTCAAGAGAGCTAATATTCTGAAAACTTACGTCTAAACTTAAAACAGCTTCTGCCTCAGTAAATTGTATTTCTCCATCACTATTTAAGTCGGCATTTGCATCTGCATCACCATCTCCATTTGTATCAACACATTCGGTATTTAGTAACGCGTTTTTAAAATTGGCATCAGGAATTGTTACTATCTGTGCGTTTAGAAAAGAAAAGGAAAATAGAAAAAGTATAAAGTACAGTTGTTTCATAAAAAATAATGTTTGTTTAAAATATGATTAATTGCGCTAAAGAAAACCTTTGCTAGCTAATTACGTAAAAACAATAGCCAAAGCAACTAGTTTAGGTTTAAATATTGTTAAATTATTACGTTTTTTTGAATAGTGAGTAGCGTCATAATACTATTGTTCTTCTAATGACTTATAATTAAACATTTCCTATAAATCTTTAATACGTACCTAACACGCCTCTTTATAAAACTAAGTAAGTTGTATACTGGTAAACAATTATTGTATAAAAAGTATACACTTTTAAGGTCAATAATTGCTTATAATCTCCTAGAACACCAGTAAAACTGCATTGGCATAGGTATTGCCATATATACGGCGAACGAAACTTACTAATCTATAATAAAACAGAATTACGCATAGATGAATCTTAAAAAAACTACTTCAGAAACTAAAACGAATACTAAAGAGAACGTTACTATAAATACAAGTAAAAGTTCTATATCATCAGAAAAGGCCACGAAAACGTGGAATATCTTAGTATTAATTAATACCTTCTTGCTTCTTGCTGGAGGTGCTTTTTTGATGTATCAGATGCAAAATGACTTTGCGCAATTTAGAACGGAACGTCTAAGTAGTACTTGGGGATTCATCTTTTTTGCTATAGCATCTTCTTTGTTTGTATATAAAGCAGGTTTTTTCATTTATCAACTCTATTTATATTTTAGTTATAAGCCTGTTGAGTCTGTTACAGATGATGAACTACCAACTGTAACAGTAATTGTTCCGGCTTATAATGAAGGAAAACAAGTATGGGCTACGCTAAAGAGTTTAGCAAAAAGTGATTATCCTAAAGAAAAAATACAATTACTAGCAATTGATGATGGTAGTAAAGACGATACGTGGTATTGGATGCAAGAAGCTAAAAAACAATTAGGCGAGCAGGTAGCTATATATCAACAACCAGAAAATAAAGGAAAACGTCATGCACTGTACAGAGGTTTTAACATTGGTACAGGAGAGGTATTTGTAACGGTGGATAGTGATTCTGTTGTAAATGCAGATACACTACGTAATTTAGTAAGTCCTTTCATTACTAATGAAGATTGTGGTGCAGTAGCAGGTAATATCCGTGTACTGAATAACGCTAAAGCATTATTGCCTAGAATGCTCGATGTGAGTTTTGTATTGAGTTTTGAATTTGTACGTTCGGCAGAAAGCAGGCTTAAGTCTGTGCTTTGTACGCCAGGAGCTTTGGCAGCCTACCGTAGGGACGCTGTACTTTCTTGTTTGCCAGAGTGGATAAATCAAACGTTTATGGGGAAACCATCAGATATTGGTGAAGACAGAGCCATGACTAATATGATTTTAAAACAAGGATACCACGTGTTGTTTCAACGTAATGCGTATGCGTATACCAATGTGCCAGAGAAATACAAAGGCTTGTACAAAATGTTTATTAGATGGGGTAGAAGTAATGTACGTGAAAGTATTGCAATGGCTAAGTATGTGTTTACCGACTTTAGAGAGGGTTCTAAAACGGGATCTCGATTACTTTTCTTTAGCCAAGCTACAAAGCTTATAATGTGCTACCCATTTTTACTGTTTATGCTTTACTTTATACTAGTGCATCCAGTATTATTTGTTAGTTCAACGCTCGCAAGTATCTTAGTGTTATCAAGCTTTCAAGCTATTTTTTACGCCAAGCGATATACCTTTTCAGAGTCGTTCTGGGCGTACAGCTACAGTATTTTATATACCTTTAGCTTGTTCTGGATTACACCGTACGCAATCGCTACCGCAAGTAGAAGCGGTTGGCTTACGAGAGAGTTGCCACAGCAGAAGTAAATTTAGATTACAATAAAATAAAGATGGTTATTTCTATAAATTGAAATAACCATCTTTTTAGTTTAAACACCGGTGTTTATTGCACGTTCAATGCATATTAAATAATTCTTTTGCCTTTTTAAGGTCAGTTGTCGGCGTAATTTCATAAAAGTAATCTAGTTGCCATTGTTGGGTTTTTACGGCTTGTTTATTAGTAGTTGTGTCCCAAGGAGGATACACCCGAAAACCTCTTTTTCCTTCTTTCTTAGGAGTCGAAATTATTCCTTTGTTAAGAAGGATGTTTTTCGGAAAAAGAAACTGACCCATTGTGTCATTGGCACTAACTGTTACAACATAAAAATCAAATAGGTCTTTATTAGAGAAAGGTTCTGTAATTCCGTTTTCATTTCGTTTCCAAAACGTTACAAACTGTCCCGTTTTTTTAGGAGTTATTTTTGCATTTCTGTAGATAATATCCCATTTGCTTAACTGAAACCGGCACGCAGCATATTCATTGCCTTCAGTTTCTTTTTTATAGCTTGAAAGCGTAAACCCGCACATAGCGTATACTTTTTCGTTAATAAAGTTAAGATTATCTTCCATAAAAAGAGAGCTACTGTGCTCTCAAGCTTTTTTTAATTATTTAGCGGAAATGTTATTCCAACGGCAAACGCTCCTGCATACTGTTCTACAGATGGCTGAAAGTAATAAGCCAATCTTAAATCAACATTATTATTTTTTCCCAATTCCAGTCCAAGTGTAAAGGGGATGTGATAAATAATCCCGCTTTTATCAATGTTATCAAACGCTGTTTGCGTTTCAAATGTTCCAATTGATGTTCCTATTCCAATTTCAACGTAGGGCGCCACCCACGGAATTGGTGCACGTACTCTTGTTTTACCACCAAGTAAAAGGGCTTTTGATTCTGCTTTTTCATCAGTTGGATTATCATTTAGGTCTTTGCCATTTGAGTTTGTCAAAATAAAACCGGCATAGGGTCTAAATTCAACCCAAGAAGCTACTTTTAGCACTAATTCTCCTTGTGCAAAAAATCCGCTATCAACAATTTCATCAGCACTATTGTTTGGTGCGCTTACACCATATCCAATTTGAGCGTGTATTGATTTTTCTTTTATAAATTGTGCTTTCGCTAAGCTTGAAGTAAAGACTATTAATAGTAGCAGTATAGTTTTTCTCATAATGTATTGCAGTGGTCTCGTACAACCGTCAATTAGGGGCAAATATAGTTTTTTCGGTTTAAAACCGATATGAGTACAACCAAACTTATACAATTATTGAGTACCCTTCTACATTAGTATCTTGTGAACTCAATTATTGCAAGTGGATTATTGTTTTTAATGCATTTTATAAATTGTTATCAGCCTTTTTGCTTTTCCAGGATTTTGACAATCCTATTGTTTATTATTTCTGACAAGTTCCACAAATATAGTTTAGGGTCGGTGGTGCTGTAAAACGCAACAACAACGGCATCAAGTTCTTTGTGATAGCTTGCGAAACTTTGGTAACCTGGAACCCACCCAGCATGTTCATACTCGTAAATAGAGGAATATAGTTCCCGTTCTCCCGCTTCAAACAACGATCCATCGTTTAAAGCCCTTATAAATTTCCCCACATCTTCAGCCGTGGCTAGCATACCATGGTCGTCGGTTTTTAAATCTAAAGGATGGCCTACGTGATAGCCACTCATCACATTGTCTATATTCACTTCTTGTAGCGAACCGAAGGTATGGTTTAGCTGTAGTGGTAGTAGTATTTCTTCTTTAATAAACTGGAAATTATCATACCCCAGTTCATCATCCATTATTTTATTGATCAACAAATAGTTTGTGTTGCAGTACTCATAATCTTCCCCGGGTTCAAAGTTAGCCGGTTTGTCCAGAATCAAGGCAAGGCTTTCTTCATAGGTGGCTGTAGGGTTTCCCCAAAAGTTTGGGGTGTCTGTAAAATTGGGGATGCCACTTTTATGCTGTACGAGCATTCGCAAGGTGATTTCATCTGTATTTTCAATCCTTCCTACAAGTTCTGGTAAGTATTCGGAAAGGGTTTTATCTAACGAAAGCCGTCCCTCGTGTACCAATTTGGTGACTGCCACCGCATCGTAAAGCTTGCTGATGCTACCCAATTTAAAGAGGGCTTGCGAGTTGGCAGGAACCTTTGCTTCCCGATCGTGCCAACCAGAAGCAATATATTGAGGTGCTTTGCCAGCTTGGTCTATATACACAATTACTCCTTCAAAATCATAATCAATGGCTTCATCTACTTGTTCCTGAAGGGTATCTGGTAGTGGTAAAATCCAAGCTTTCACTAAAATCCATGGTACTAAGAATAAAGAGCCTATGCTTACAATAATTAATACTATTCTGAGTATTCGTTTTGTTTGTTTCTTTTTCATGTTTTTTCAGAACAATGTCCTATTTTGGTTTTTTGTAGTGAGGTTAGCTTTTATTTAAAGTAGATACGCTCTGGGTTAAAAGGCTACATAGCAGGATGGTACATTTGTTGATTAGAGTTTAAATATACAGAAACCTTTTTATTTTTTCAGAAATATTGAAAATCGTGTGAAGACTTACGGGAACTCCATCATAATTATAATTACAAATATTATAAACTGCTGTTATTCATTAAATTATATTATAAAATATTGAGAAAAGTTTTATATTTATAAGCTATAACCTTATCAATATGAAAGCAGAAGAGCCCACAGATAAAAAGGAGAAAGATATAATAACTAATGAAAATGATTCGGAAATATCTGAACAAGATAAGATAGAACCTCGTTATACTCAAGGTAAATCTCCTATTATTAAAAGCTTTATCGAAATGTGTGGCCGACATCCATTTGCAACAGGATTATTTGCTATTCTTGGATTAATAGGCCTTATATTTTCTATCTATGGTTTTTTAGTTGATAGATCTGAATCAATAAGCACCACCAAACAAATAGATTTGGTTGTAGATTCTATCAGTCAAAAAATTGTAGATTCTGATCCCGTAACAAGAGATAGGTCTTTAAAAAACCCTATTGAATTAGATTTAAGGGGAGATCATGACAATAAATATATAGACAATATTGTATTCCCTGCTTCACAAAATGTTATAATGAAAGAACTTAAACTGAGTGAAGCTAAGTCCTTAATGAATAACATTATTTACAGTAAAGACTATTCCACCTATGATCCTTTTTACGGATTCTCAGTAAGTTCTATCTCTAATAAAGGCTTTGTACAGATCGCCCCGTATCTTTTAATAGATGTGATGAAGGTAAAATCTATTGATGAAGATTTAGCTGGCTTCTACTTTGGTGAGCGAGGTGGCGGTGCAATTCTTAGAGAATTTAAAGCCAATATTTTTCCTAAAGAAGGTATTCAAGTTGCACCAATGATTAATGCTACGAAAGGACAATATGTGAATAGCATCGATTACATTTCATTAATGCCGGGAGAGGTTGAAGAGTTTATGTTATATCTAGATTTTTATCCAGGGTTTTATTACGACTTAAAGATTGGTTTACAAATTAAGTTTAATGGCATTAATTCTGTTATTTGGGATACAAATAGTTTTCATCGTGGCGTACCCTCGACTAAAATGCCTATCTACGATTTTACCTCTACTAAATTCAATGTAAAGTATCATCCGGATGCAGAAGGTTTTGCTGATTATACCGACAATTTTTTAGAACGTATACATTCAGATATAGACGCTTACAACAGTTCACGTGTATTTAATATGAAAATGGCTGATTTAGCAGGTCCTGTTTCTCCAACACAGCTTTAGCATCAAACTACTATTCTTATTTAGCTAGACATCTGATTTGTCTTGATTATTCGTACCGCTATAGCTATCGCTTTTATATGGTTTAAATAGGGGAGGCGCTAATTATAACATTACTAAGCTTACTTACACACGTTATTATTCCTTGTCTTCTGCTAAAGGGGATATCATTATGTGCGCTCTATGTGTTCCAGGGTTCATAATCCAAGGGTGGTTGGAACCTATAGGCTTTTCAGGAAGCCCGGTAGATTTAGCTGTAGCAAATGGCATATAGACCACATATCGGTATTTAGCGCCTTCCACTTTATAAGTTTCGGGGTCGTAGCGTTCACCATCTCCAAAATAGATGTGTAGGGCAGACCCTTGTTTTCCCATATCTAACGTACCTTCTTTTGCTTCCTTTTCTCTAATGTCGAAGATTTCTCCTGCTGATTTTCCTTCGGCTTTTAGTTCTCGACCTCTCGCCATAAAAGGTTCTAGGTCTTTGTGATAGCAGGCTGCACTAAAGCCAGATTTTTTAGGGTTATCTGCTAGCACTATAAATTCGTTATTGCCTTCTTTGAGTGTAACAAACTCTCCAGCCATATTATAACCTATCACTTTACAACTATCTCGGCTCGCTTTTGGAGCAGCCATTAATGCCGTTGCAATCAAAGCTTCTTCCGTATCAATAGCAACATATTGGTTTTCGTCAGCATTTGATGTACTGTCTGTTACTGTTTTTTTCGCAGTTGGTTCCTCTGTAGCGACTTTATTCTTGTTTGAAGTATTACAGGAAATCAAAACTCCTGTTAATGCGATTGCTATTATAAGTTGCTTCATTTTAATGTGAGTTACGTTGTTTGAACACCTAATTTAAGAAATAAAACCGAACTTGCCTGACTATAGGCAGATAGAAAATCAGAGAGAGTGTTTTGTAAGTAAGAAAGAAACTAGCAATTAATTGTATACAGCTTAAGATGATTTTTAGTGAATCAATTAACTTTAGTTGGTCTTATTGTTATAAACCTTTCCATCTTTCATTACGAATACAACGTTTTCTATGGTAGTGATAAAACCATTTATAATATCTCCTTTTACTGCTATAATATCTGCTTTTGCATTCGATTTTAAATGGCCAATTTCATTTTCTTTCCCTAAATGAAACGCTGAAATATAGGTGCTGGATTGTAATATATCTAAAGGCTGCATTCCTGCTTCTAGATAATATCTAAACATATCTTTGGACGATTTTCCTCGGGTTACTTTTATATCGGTATAATTATCAGAACCGGCCACTATAGGAACTCCTTTTTCAATTGCTCTAGTAAGTCTTTTTTTCGTTCTATCGGCATAGCCATCAATCCAATCCAATTCATTCTCGTTATAACCAGCGAGTTTTGCATAAGTATGCATATATGATTTGCTATTTTCAGTAGGTACAAGAAAGATTTGCTTCTCTGCCATTTTAACTAAAGTGCTATCTGCTAGATTAAAGCCATGTTCAATTCCATCTACACCTGCTTCAATTGCATTCCACGCGGACTGATTTGTTACGGAATGAGCTGTGACTTTTAAATTATAAAAATGAGCAGTTTTTACAATAGCCTTTATTTCATCTATTGTTAAATATGTTTTATTGGGAATATTATCAGCGCAAATTTTAATTACATCTACATTTTGATTAACGTGTTCCCGCACAGCATTTTTTGCATCTTCTGCACTTGTTATGATTCTATATTCTAAGTCTATTATATTTTGGTGTTCAGGGAGTACACCATAAACCTGTCCACCATTTGCTGCCAAAATAGGGCCTGAGGCAAAAATACGAGGCCCCTCTATCGTTCCTTCGTTAATAGCATCCCTTAGGGCAACATCCAAAAATAAACCCGAATTTCCAAGATCTTTAATACTAGTTATTCCTTCTGCTAAATAACTTTTAGCTCTTTTAGCCCCGCGAAGCGCTCTTAAAGCGTCACTTTCCATTGTCAGCGATTGTATGCTATGTGCTGCAAAATCTTCGTTGGCCTCTTGAGAAAATAGTACATGTGTGTGGGCATCAATTAAGCCGGGAAGAACAGTATAATCGGTTAAATCTATTACTTCACTATGGTTAGGTAGCGATTTAAATTCACCAATAGAGATAATTTTTGAACCTCGAATATGTATAAGCTTGTTTTCTTGTAGCATATTGTTTTTGCTATCATATAAAACCCCAGCTTTGATATAGGTGTCTTTTTGTTGTCCTATCAATTTTGCTTGAGAGGAAATAACAAGTATGAATAAAAATATAAGCGCTCTGTACATATTTTTTTGTTTAAATGGATGCCAACATAATTGTGTATAATTTCGTTGCCTGTTTCAGCAACTACCAAGCAATTGCTTATAGCAGCAATGAAAAAGCAGAAGATTTCCGTTTCTTTAAAGTACTATAAAACAATAAGATATTAAAACTGTATCTACTGCCCAACCAAAGTTATATATGGGGATTGACATTCACAAACGAAACTATAAAATACACTGTGCCAAGGTATTATTCTTTGGCAACTTTTTTACCATGCTGGCCAAGCCCACGTAGCAGCCAATAGTTCTACTGCTTAAGTAAATGATCAACGATTACTTTTGCGGCAATTTGACTGCCTTTTAGAGAAGGATGGAACCCATCTTCACCATAATATTCATTATTTTTTGCTGTATCACTGTATTCTTTCCATACGGTACCAACAGGCAGCAATATGGAGTTATTGATGGAGGCTGCATCGGTATGGTTTTTTATCACCCCATCAAACGTATAGTAGTAGTGTAAAGAAGGCCAAACCATAAAGTAACAAAGCTTGGCTTCGTTTACTTTGCATAAACGAGTATATTTTTTACCGTATTCAAGTAGCATGTTTCTACCATCACGTTGTGAAGAAGGCCCTTGCTGAATAATAACAAAGTCATATGTTTTACTGGAAATTAGTTTTTGCACATGCCCATCATTCCAGTGATCTTGAATGGAATAGTTAGGGAAGGCTATCATTTTAGTAGTAATAGCTATGTTTTTTGAAACTGCGTACTCCTTAACAAGCGCAGGCAAATTATTGGTATAGGTAAGACTGTTACCAATAAATAAAACATCAAACGCTGTTTGAGTATTAGTAGGGGCTTTCTGTTGGCTATATACACTAGAATACGTACTTATTAGTACGAAAAATAGAAACAATGATTTTTGCATTAAAAAGTTGTTTTTTACCTCAGCACTTTGTTGGCAACTGGCTTTTAGTCGAATAATTTATTTATTTCTAAGTATATTTTTTCAAAATTGTCCAAAGTTTCAGAAGAGAAAAAGTCTTTATCCACACCAAGTTTTAATAATTCGTTTGCAGGGCGATAATGATTAAATCTGTCTTTCCCAATTTGCTTATTAATCTGTTTAATTATAGTTGGCAAATTTTTATCCAATTTAGATTCTTTTAAGTCATCATATTCATTAAAAGCAGAATTAAAAAGTTTTAGGTAATCATCTTTTATAAACAGATCTTCTAAATCTGCTTGTTTATGAGTATCTAAAAATTCATCAAAAAACCTTATTTTACTTTTATGGATAATTTTTGAAGTAATCATTTTTTCCAGTTTAGCTTTTCCTTTTTGATCTGTATATGAGTCTAATAAACAAGCGATTTCTAATTTTGAACCTCGTAAAAGTGAAATAAATGTAGCAACTTTTTCGAGTCCTCCCGTTGGAATAATTGTTATATCATTTCTCAAAAATGTTCTGTTTTCAGTTTCTAATATTCCTGAAATTGCAGTTAGAATTATTAAGTCTGAAACACCTTCTACGAGAAGATTTTTATTACTTATAAATAAATTTTGAGCAATATCATAACCTAATGCCGCTTGTAATGGAAATAATGTGTTTGGATCTTTTTCTTGAATACTGTCAGAAATTACAGAACCATCAGAGGTCTCTAAAACGGTTCGAACCCTTTCGAGTTTATCTGAAGGGATGGAGAAAGGTGAATGAGTAGTATATAATATTTGATAATTGTCAGATAAGTCTTCAATAAATTTTAGCATATCTTTTTGAGCAGATGCGTGTAAATTCAATCCTGGCTCATCAAGTAATAAAATGTATTGTGAATTTTTGTCTTCTTGAATTTTTTTGAACCAAACTAAAAATGAAAAAAACCAATTGAAACCCTTACTTCTATTTTTGAGAGGTAATGATACTCTTGTTCTTTGATTTTTAACTCTAATGTCTAAAATATGTTCAACAATTTTTACGTCTAAAACTTCTTCTTGGTGCCTATTGTTTATGATTTTTCTTTTTTTAATTTCTTCTCTTGCCTCAATTTTAAATTCTATACTCAAATTGTTATTCGTTGACCAATACTTGAAAAGTTCATCACTTATGATAGCCTCTGTCGCTTCTAATTCCGCTATGTAATCCTCAAATGAAGTAGCTTCTAAAATATCTTCTGCATTTAAGTCTGCTAATTCCAATAAAGCCTTTGCTGTTTTAAATTCTTCTTCTTCAATGTTTTCATCCTCCAAGTTATCAATTACTATTCGAGAAGGTAAAGAATAATATTCATCGTAGTAAAGAAATTTTGGCATCGCAGGTTTTAGTAATCTTCTTGCAATATATTCTTGAATTGGATTGGCCCAATCCCAAGAATTTTTTAAATATGGTTTTAGTTTTTCTAAACCTTCAATGATACCATCATCTTTATATTCTTTGATAATTTCATCTAATTCTTCAACCTTCTTTGTTTTAATTAATTTGTCATTTAAAGTTTTACTACTAATTCCAAGTTCCTTTGTTTTATTTTCGATGAAAGCTGAGAAGTCAGCGTTCATATTATTCCAAATTTCAACGTTGTCATATTTGGTTGTAACACTCAATTCATTTAATGTAAAAATATTTTTCCCAACCTTTGATTCTATTTCTTCTTTTAGTCCATCATCTATTGAATAAACACAAGTTATTGCTTTTGGCATAACTCCACTTTTATCCATTTTCTTTTTTTCCCTTCTCGGATAGTCGTGAGTTTTATTAAACTTAAATTTTTTATCATTTTGGAAATAATTAGTCTTACCGATCGATTCAAGTATAGAAGTTTTTCCTGATTCGTTCATTCCAACCAAAATTGTCACATCATCTTGAACTTCAAAATTTTGATCCGTTTCGAAACTTTTATATTTATGTACAGTTACGTTTTTTAATTTCATATGATATCAATTTTGGTTTTATTTTCAGTTTTCAACTTGTTGTCAATGTTTGCGTATAACCACGGTTACGGATTTACAGTTACTTAATTTTTGGGTTAAGCACAGACTTTAGCAATTCCGAGTGGATTCAGACGTAGTCGAATCTACCGTAATTACGGTTATATATTACTGTCATTAGTCTTTTCCATCATTTGTTTGATGTACTCTGTTAATTTTGATGTTAGCTTATTTCTTTCTTTATAAATTTCTTTCAGTTCGGAAACACTATATTCTCTATATTCGGCAAGAACTTTTTTTAAATCCTCATAGTGAGCTCCGTTCTCTCCCTTTTCTAAAAATAAACTTTCAATTTCATATGCAACTTTTTCAAATTCGTGCTGGTATTTCAAAGTTTTAATTGTCAACTCCTTTCGAATATTATAAAAATCTCGGTCTTCAATAAATAATTCAATTTCTCCTTCTTTCAGGTTATATGAATGTTTTGCGTTATAAATTCTCTCTATTGCTGTTCTATTTAGTTCAGCACAACTTGTTGAATAGTCCAGATTAGCACTAGTAATTGTCCGTTCCCAATTATTGTATGCAGCAAAATAGTCAATAATATATTGTCTCTTTAAAGTAGAGTATTCAAGTATATTACCAGTTAGGATATTTATTTGGCTCTCCACTGTCTTAACTTTTGTAGTTATTTCTTCAATGTCTTCTTTTGTTGCGAGATTTTTACCTTTTTCGCTGAAGTAACTGGGAATTAGATTTTTTATTAGAAAAAAACCAATGACTAAACATACTATGATTATTACGTTTAAAATTATACTTAAATTTTCCAATTGTAGAGTATTGTTAAATTAATGGCAACTTGTTCATATAAACACCTTTTCCGCTGTTAGTTCAGCCATTCGGCATGCTAAGAGCATTTTTTGCGCTTTTAAGCTATTCTTATTTTAAATAATCAAGGGGGGAGTATCCTTCAAATATACCTAAAAAACCCAAATCACAAAATCAGGCACTTGTATGCTGCGTTGTTTTTTGGTTTTACTCAGTTTTAGTTCGAGACTGCTTCGATATTCCTTCGAGGATTGTTCGAGAAACGCCTGCTTTTACGGGCTAGTGTCGAAGTATTCTCGAAGAAAACTCGGATAATTTAAGCAATATGTGTTTTGTACCTATTTATTTGTTCTCCTGTTGCCACGCACGGTATTGTTTGTCTAAAAAACGTTGCCCGTCTTCTTTATATTCTGGGGTAAAGACGGTAAAATGATCGCCAGGGTAGTAGTCAATCTCAATAGTAGATTCTAGCTTTTTCATTTCTTCATCAAACAAATGCACGGCTTTGTGAAGGTGAAAGTTATCTTGTTCGCCTATGGAAATACGAATGTCATTATTAACCACATCTTTATAGGTTTCCCAATTGTTTCTAATTTGATACGAAAGGTCGTAGCGTTTAAAAAGTGGTAAAGCTTCTTTGTTAATGTCTCCAGTTTCCACATCTACCAGGCGGATAATGTTTCCATCGGCATCGCGACTGCTGAATACCGCATCGAACGAACGTATTTGACCGCCACGGGAAACTACGGCCTCTACTTGGTACATATCTTTGGCCGCAATAATAGGGTAGCCGCCACCCATAGTGATATCGGCTAAAATATTTCCGTTGGCGTCGTAGTATAGATTATCAACTTCATAAATGTCTTCGCCTTGCCAGTTTCTGAAATCCACCTGATCGGGTGCACTAGCCCAAGCTCCTGAAAAAGTTTCAGGATAGTTTAACTGAAGCCATAAAGACGTCCAACCCCCGCTACTGTGTCCAAATACAAACTTGGCACCGTTGGTACGGTATTGCGCTTCTAAAGCGGGTATAAATTCTTTTACCAAGGCATCGCCCCAAGGGCCGTTTATATCGCTATTGGCATAGGTGGAATGCCCTTCGGGACTGTTACCATCTAAATATACGACTATCACAGGCGTATCGGCCAAATGGGTAAAGGCATATTTTTTAGATCCGGAATGGATTTTGTAATTCGCACCAAATCCAAATACCGAAAACAACACGGGATACGTAGCATCTGGGTTTTCGTGATATTCTTTTGGTAAGCTTACAGCTCCTGCTATGGTGACTTCTTTGTTATGGAACTCACTCAATACTTCCGATTGTATGGCGAGTTCTTTTAGCTGTTTGGTTTCTTTAAATGGAATTTCAGGTACCACTTGATTGGCTTGTAAGGTATGGGTCGTATCAAAATTTTTATCGAAGGTTAGTTGTTGGGGTTCAGAAAAAAGATTCCCCGGACTTTTCCCCATGTCTTGTCCGCCTAAATTGCGGTCGAACACCACTTGCACATAATAAGGGCCACGTTCAATATTGGTAAGGGTGTTGGGATATGAAATAGCTGAGTCGTCAATAACCACTCCTTCGTTGGGTTTTAGATTGGTAACCTGCACACGATACACCGGCGGTAACTCTAAGGGTACAAAAGCATTCTTTGGGTTTTTGTTTTCTTGCGAAAGGAAGAGAAGCACGTCTCCGGTAAAGGGTTCAGAAAGAACATCTTTAGAGAAAGAAACATCAAATTGTTGTGCCTGTACAGATATGGTAAGCAGTAAAGCGGTGCAAAAGAGTAGTAATTTATTCATAGCAGTGGTATTGGTTATGGCTATTGGTTTTGTATTTGTTAGTGGCTTTAAGGTGTAAGTGTCCATAAAACCTACCCAAAGATACAGTTTTATTAGTGAGAATTAATAGCCGGTATAACCCCCTGAAATTCTATCTAGTATGAGAATAGAACTGGAGGAAGGATGGTTTTATTTAGATTGCCTTGTATTCCTTACCTATGTTTAAAGTGATCTTTAGTGCATTCTGTATTACTTGATTAGTGTCGTGGGCACGTGAGTTTACATACAACTGTACTTCTTCGGGAAGTTCGATAAACCGAACGCCTTTCGTTTCGGCTTTTAAAAAAGATTTAGGAAGTATAGACACCCCAATCCCTTTAGCAACAAGACTTAAAATCATCCCACCAAAATCTGATTCAATATGAATATTTGGGCTGAAACCGTACACATTAAACATGTGGCGTAGTAAAGAAGCGAAATAAGTAGTGTGGTGTAAACCCGAAATAATAAACTTTTCGTGTTGTGTGTCTTTCAGATTTGTGAAAGTACTTTCGGTTAGCGAGTGTGCTTCTGGTACCACCAAACATACGTGCTCGGTATACAGTTGTTGCGAAACAATCGCCGGGTTTTCTATATGGTCTCGGGTAAAAGCTAGATCCACTTGATGATTGAGCAATAAGGTTTCGTGTGTATTATCGGTTACTTCTTGTAGTTCTACCTTTAATTCGGGGAGGGCAGTGGCTACTTCGTTTAATAAACTAGGAAGAAAGTTGAAAGCAATAGAGCCGGGGTAACTTATACTAATCATCCCCGACGTACCATCGTGTATTTTTTTCGCATGCTGATGGGTACGGTCAATTTTGTCTAATAACCCGGTCCATTTTTCTTGTAAAAAGAGGCCAGCTTCGGTAAGTTTTACGTTTCGTTTATCACGTTCAAATAATTGGATGCCTAATTCATTTTCAAGCGATTGTATTTGTCTGCTTAAGGAAGATTGTGAAGTGAATACCTTTTCGGCAGTTCGCCAAAAGTGAAGTTCTTCAGCCAATACTAAAAAATACCTTATTTGTTGAAACGTCATACCTTTTATTGCAGTTTATGCATTAGTTGTTGCAATATAACTATTTTTAAAGAACTACATTCTTTTGTTCTTTGTGCTGTAGTACTACCAATAAAAAAGTTGGTAAAAACTATTTATAAAATAGAATGTTATGATAGGGATAGAGAACTTTGCTGCTTTTTTAGCTACCGCTTTTTTATTTATAATGACCCCGGGTATCGATACGGTATTTGTAATTAATAAAACAATTGCACAAGGGCGAAAACCTGGACTATACGCTTCTTTAGGCGTCAATTCTGGGATATTGGTGCATACCTTGTTAGCTGCCTTAGGGTTGTCTGTATTGGTAGCACAATCTGAAATGGCTTTTAAAGTGATTAGTTATTTAGGGGCTGCTTATATTATTTACTTAGGAGCAACACAACTGTTTCCTAAAAAGCAAACAGCTACATCAACTGGACATAAAAAGAAAAGAATTACTACTCATTCTAATTTTATGTCCGGTTTTATAACGAACACGTTAAACCCGAAAGTTGCATTATTCTTTTTGGCGTTCTTTCCTCAATTTATCACGCCCACTGAACTCGAAAACCCAATGCCTTTTGTGGTATTAGGACTCACTTATGCTCTTTTAGGCACTGTATGGTATATTAGTTTAACGTGTTTCGCAAACACATTTTCCAATAAAATGAAAAGTGGAGGTAAGTTACACCAACGCATGCAAATAGGGTCTGGTATTATTTTTATAGCTATGGGAATACAAATTGCATTTAGTAGTTAATGCAGAAAGGGGTTTTTTTATAGCATCAAAGTTGAATTGGATTAAATGAGGTGTATTAGCTGAGAAATTCTTTTATTTCTTGTGCGGTGTCTTTAGCTGTTTTTCCAACGCCGTAGATGGTAGCCGATGCAAAGCCTGTCCAATTACCATAACCAACCAGCCATAAACCTGGTTGAGCGGTGACATTAGTTTGTTTGGTTTCAATTCTATTGTTTTTCTGAATAGCTAACGGTTGTAAATGGTCTAAACTGGCTTTAAAACCAGTACACCAAATAATGACATCGAAAGGCTCTTTTTCTCCATTTTCCCAGATTACTCCATTTTCATAAAAAGCTTCAAAAGGTCTAACGGCATTAAAAATATCTCGTTCTAGACCTTCTTTTACAGCTGCTACTTGTACAATATCACTCAAAGAAGCTTTTTTAGGTTTTTCAGAAGTATTAAAATAAACGGCATTGGCTTGATTAAACAGATAGCGTCCGTCTACATCGGGCGGTAGAAAGCTAGGTGGTTGCAGGGTTACCCATTTTGTTTTGGCAACCTTCGATACTTCGGCTAGTATTTGTGCTCCAGAGTTCCCGCCACCTACAATAAGTACTTTTTTGTTGGTAAGGGAAGTCGTGTTCTTATATTCTGAAGAATGTATCTGTGTACCTGAAAAGTCAGCTGCATTGGGGTACGTAGGTATAAAAGGATTTTGGGCGGTGCCAGTAGCACTTACTACTGTTTTTGTATAAAACGTTTCAGTATCCGTTATTACTTTAAAAACAGCATCTTCTTTTATTACTTCTAAAACGGTAGTATCTCTTTGAATTGGGAAATCGTACCGTTTTTCATACGCCGTAATGTAGTCTATAAATTCATCTTTGGTAGGATATTCGTTTGCACTTTTAGGCATTTGCCATCCTGGTAAGGAGCTATAGGAAGTGGGAGAGAATAGTTTTAGAGAATTCCACGTTTGAAGCCAAGCACCACCGGGGTGCTTTTTATCATCAAGCATGAGGTAGTCTACATCAATTCTTCTTAAAAAATAGGCGGTAGCCAATCCTGCTTGCCCGCCGCCTATTATAATGGTATCATACACTTTCATTGCACTTATTTTGTTAGAAAATTAAACAATTTATTGTTCATCTTAATATGAAGTTTCATGAATGATTTCATTTTTAAAGAATTAAATTAAATACATAGCCAGAAATAATCATTCCTATTCCTATGGTAGTAAAGAAAGCAATAATCAGCTTTTTTTGCATTACTTTTTTAAGAAGCAGGGCTTCGGGTAATGAGAGTCCGATAGAGGCCATCATAAAAGCGATAGCTGTACCCAATGGAACGCCTTTGGCGACTAGTGTTTCTATTACAGGTAAAACACCAACAGCATCTATATAAAGCGGAATTCCTAATAAAACAGCTATTGGTACAGCAAAAGGATTAGAGTCTGAAATATACGTTTCAAAGAAAGACTGAGGCACATATCCATGTATAAAAGAACCTATGGCAATACCAATAAAAATATAAGGGACAAGTTTCTTTAAAGTGTCGAAGGCTTCTTTATGTATTTCAGGTAAACGCTGTATAAGCTTTCTTTTGTTCTGCTTCGTGTTATTATTGGCAACTTTCATATTTTGCAACCATTCAGCTACATATTTTGCCATTCCCATTTTTTCTAACAGAATACCACCAAATATACCTAATAGAATTCCAGATACAATATAGATTACGGTAACCTTCCATCCATAGGACACCCAAAAGAGTACGATGGCAATCTCATTTACCAAAGGGGAAGTGATTAAAAATGACAACGCAATACCTAAAGGAATGCGCGCTTGCATCATCCCTACAAACAACGGAATGGACGAACAAGAACAAAAAGGTGTAATAGCTCCTAATGCTGAAGCGAATATGTTTCCTAGTCCAGACTTTTTATTCTTTTCTAAATAAACCCTCACTTTATCCATAGGCAAGTAATTGGTAATAATCCCCATGATATAGGTGACCAAAATAACCAGTACCGAAATAAGTATAAAAGTGGTAATAAAGTAATGTAGGGCTGTTGCAAACAGCCCTGATTTTTCTAACCCTAACAGACCCAAAACAATATAATCTGCAAGGTTAGAGAGTGCATTTGTTAACGCTTCCATGCTATTCAGATTTTAAAATTGTTACAATTTCATCTTCTGTTTTTAAAGCCTTGTAATCATATACATTGCCATTAACTACAATAGAAGGAAACGTCATAGTTCCAAATACCATGGTGTCTTGTAATTCAGATAACTCCTCAATTACAACCGGTAGATTGTTTTTACTTGCAATTTGCTCTAATTGCTCTTTAATTGGTGATCCTTTTACACAACAAGAAGAGTGCAAAATTTTAATTTCAGTTTTCATAACTTGTGTTTTAATAATTAAACTTTAATATGAAGTCTGAAATAGAGTAGAAAAGACACATGTTTTCTAAAGTTTTTTTAAAAAACAGAAAATAAACAGGTAAAATATTGTTAATTAGATACTTGCTTGTGCAGGTTTTTTTCAATACGATGGAGAGGTTCGCAACTGTCTTTAATATTACAAGAGGTAAAGTTCCCTTTTTTATCATATTCAATATGGCAGCATTCCACAAACAGTTCCTGTAGTTTTACGCGTGCCCGTTGTATACGCATTTTTGTAGCAGAAAGGCTCAAATTGAGTTCAGTAGCAATATCATTTTGAGGGGTATTACGAATGTCGCTTAACAGTAAGGGAGTAGCATATTTTTTAGGCAATAGCTTTATCATGGGGATAATAAAATCAGAAGCTAAAACACTCGGAATACTCGTAGCTTCTAGGTTATCCTCTTTCCATTCTGCATCAAAATTATATACTAATTGATGCTTCTTATAATAGTCTGCTATGGTATTTCGGGTAACTTGAAATAGCCAGGCTTTTATGTTATTTATCTTCGCCCCCTTTTTATGAGATTCGACAAGTTTTACCATTACTTCTTGTACAATATCTTCTGCAACCGTATTGTCCCTTGTTTTTTTTAGGATATACGATTTTAGATAATCATAGAAACTTTGAACAATTTCATTAATATCGCAGCATTCTTTTTCCATGATTGGGCGGACTAATTAGTATTTTAAAATACCGATTAAAAGGTTCTCTTTACATCGAAAATATACTTCCTGTTGCACGGAGAATAACCTTTCAAATATACGAAAATGAGTACAGAATTTTATGTAGTTTCAGCTTCCCCTTTTTCAGGCATCACCACCTGCAACAGTACGGCAATCCCCATTACCAGCGCACAGCCTACAAGATTCAGCCATAGATACGGCATCAAGTCAATCCACCAGATATAAACTATGATGGCTTGTGTTATAAGTGCGGCGATAAAGGTGGCTCTGCTTTTTACAAACTTGACAAAGAAAGCCAGCAGGAAAATACCTAATACATTTCCGTAGAAAATAGAACCGATGATATTTACCAGTTCAATCAAATTTTCAAATAGATTGGCAATACTAGCAACCCCTATGGCGATAATACCCCAAAGTAGTGTAAACCATTTGGAAGCGTGCATATAGTGTTTCTCTTCTTTACCTGGGGTGTTTCGTTTGTACAAATCGATTGTAGTAGTAGACCCCAACGCATTCAATTCGGATGCGGTAGAAGACATTGCTGCACTTAAAATAACGGCCAATAGCAGTCCAATTAATCCACGGGGTAGATTGTTTAAGATAAAGTGAATAAACACATAATCTTTATCGTTGGTTTCGGCATCTGGGTTGGCTTGTTTTATAAGATCGCGCGATTGTTGACGCAGCTCTTCTTCGGTAATGTTAATGATTTGTATTTCCTCTAAGAGGATTTCTTTTTCTGTAGCATCTTCAGAAACCGAATAAGCCATTTGCTTACTATTTAACTGTTTGTCCAGGCTTTGCTTCTCTGCTTCTAAGGTTTGATATTCTGATGCGTATTCAGATTGCATGACGTCATCTACCGCCGCAGGGTTAAAATGTAGGGGAGAGGCGTTAAATTGATAGAATACAAATACCATTACCCCTACTAAAAGGATAAAGAACTGCATCGGTACTTTTAAAAGTCCGTTCATAATCAATCCCATCTGACTCTGCTTTACCGATCTTCCTGAGAGATACCGTTGCACTTGGCTTTGATCGGTACCAAAATAAGAGAGCGCCAAGAAGGTACCGCCAATAATACCGCTCCAAAAGGTATAGCGGTTATCAAAATCGAACGAAAAGTCGAGCACATCCAGTTTTCCATTGGCACCAGCAATCTCTAGGGCGTTGGTAAATGAAATATCTAACGGGAGATAGTTTAATATCAACAAAAAGGCAATAAACATACCGGCAAAGATGATCGCCATTTGTTGTTTTTGAGTAACACTTACCGCTTTGGTTCCGCCACTAACGGTGTAAATAATTACTAAGGCTCCAATACCGATGGTAAGATAAGTTAAATTCCACCCCAATACGGCCGAAAGGATAATGGCAGGGGCAAAGATGGTAATCCCGGCTGCTAAGCCTCGCTGGATTAAAAAGAGAATAGCAGTAAGGGTACGTGTTTTTAAGTCGAATCTGCTTTCTAAATATTCATATGCGGTGTAGACTTTAAGGCGATGATAGATAGGAATAAATACCAAGCAAATAATCACCATCGCTATAGGTAGACCGAAGTAAAACTGAACAAAGCCCATTCCATCATGAAAAGCCTGTCCTGGTGTGGACAAAAAGGTAATGGCACTGGCTTGGGTAGCCATGACACTTAAGCCGATGGTCCACCAATTAGCATCGTTACCTCCCTTAAGGTAATCGTCTACATTTTTATTTTTACGAGTTTTCCATGTACCGTACAGCACAATAAAAGCTAGGGTTCCAATAAGGACAATCCAATCGATATGCTGCATTAGGAGAAGTTTTGCATTAGAAAATAAAACAAAATAATGTACACGGCATTAAGCAAGATCACAGCTACGTAACTCCACTTTTTTACCGGTTTGTTGGTTGAATCACTCATAATTAATTGCCTAAGGATAATAGATTTGCGAATAAACGGTAAGCACCTGCTACTCCAGCGGGTAACTCTCTAAAGAAACTTAACCCGGTATAGATATAATTTCCTTTGCCGTATTCGGCAACTAATAGCGAGCCTTTGGTTTCTGGTGCGTCTTTGTCGTGCATCCCCAATATAGGTACAAACTTAGGAGCCCATTGATTTGGGAAATATAAGCCTCGTTCTTGCACCCAACCTGTAAAGTCGGCTTGGGTAATTTCGTTGGGTTCATTTAACACGGGATGTTCAGGTGCTAAAAAGGTAACGTCGCTAAACTCATCGGTTACACGGTCTCTTGATAATGATAGTGAGTAGGGCGCGATGTCTTCAGTAACCAGCCTATGGCTAGTGTTATATTGCAATAGCAAGGTTCCGCCTTCTTGTACATATTTATTGAAAACAGGTTGTTTAAAAGCCAACTCTGGTACGGTGTTATACGCCCTAATTCCTACGACAACAGCATCGAAATCCTTTAGGTTTTCGTAGGTAATGTTTGATGGCGGAATGGTTGTTACTCGGTACCCTATTTGGCGTAAACTCTCCGGGATAGCATCTCCTGCACCTTCAATGTACCCAATAGATTCTCCTTCCTTTTCAATGTCAATACGCACTACTTTAGCTTCGGAAGGAAGCAGTACCCGTTGATAGGGAATATGCTCATAATCGATTGTAACGAGTTCTTTATCAAAAAATTGATCGCCCATAGATACTAACGGTCTTAGATATCCTTCGCTTTGTTCTTTAGGAGGTGTTACGGTAAACATAATGGTTTGCTCATCTCCTTTTTTTGCAATGTTAAAGCTAGGTTGCGCAGGTTTGACTTCCCAACCCTCCGGATGGTTTAATTGCACCGTTCCATTTGCGTTATCACGCCCTGCTTTTATAGTGACAGGTATGTACTGTTCGTCTTTTGAAGAAAAAATAATAACTTTTTCAGGAATACTGGAAGTAGCTTCTGGTAAGACCTCTAAAGGTTGATAGACTTCCCCTTTTACAGGGTCGTTGTATTTATAGACTATATTCCGTTGTATAGGAAATTTAACACCGCTTAGTGTTAAGTTAAAGATTACTTGTTCGGGGGCCACGGTTTCTGGTTCGCCGATTAGGTTTTTAGGCGCTTTATACATTCCTAAACTTCCTTTTTCACGCAACCAATACGGACCAGAAGTAGTGGTATCGTCTGAATATAAAGTAGCCTCAAGGGTATACTTTTCATTTGGAGCCAAGGTTTTGTTCTCGGCCACAATAGTTTTTCCGGAAGGATAGGTAATAGACTCTAGCGCTATCGGGAAGTTGTTTCGGCTTATGGCTTCAAAGTTGACATTGTACTTTTCACGAGGCATAATGGAATTACTTTGAGCAATTGCTTCTACAAAAATACCACCGCAGTCTATAATCAGCTGTTCCAGTTGTTTTGTTTTTATGACACGCCAATGGTCGTCTTCAATATTTTTGACCAATTCATACGCTTGCAACAAGGGGCGAAGCATTCGGGAAGGATCTTTAAAATCGAAATTATCTTCTAGGGGATACAAAATACCCCCAATGGTTTCGCCGCCTTCAATACGAGACCAAGAGGTGTCAATACCTTCAAACAAGTTATTGTTCCCTTCAGAAAAATCACCTTTTAAAAATTCTAACCATTCATTTTGGTTTCCGCGGGTACCTGTTGCTCCAAAACCTTGCGATTTGTGCATGCTTCGGCTTAAAGAAGCAATCTCTCCGTTAGAAAGACCTAAGGAAGGGTAGTAGTTTCCGGTTTGTACTTCTACTAAGTTAGTTTTGTCTGCTTGTTCAAATTTTTCTTGGCTTCCGTAAAACCACCAACTCGTATTGAAGAACAACCGCTTCGGTTGCCACGTACCAAACGTAGTAGCTGTTTCAGGATAGCTGTTGGGGTTGTTTACCAAGTCGAAAGCCTCTACGCTCAACATAGCAGATGAGGTGTGGTGCCCGTGGGTAGAACCCGGACTGCGGTGATCGAAGCGGTTGATGATTACATCGGGTTTAAACTTCCGTATTGCGCGAACTACATCGCTCATAACTTCTTCTTTGTTCCAAATAGCTAAGGTTTCATCTGGGTGTTTAGAATACCCAAAATCGTTGGCGCGGGTAAAAAACTGTTGTCCGCCATCGGTGCGACGTGCTGCTAATAACTCTTGCGTACGAATTACCCCAAGCAATTCGCGAATCTCAGGCCCTACCAAGTTTTGTCCGCCATCACCACGTGTTAAAGATAAATAAGCAGTACGGGCGTGAACGTCATTCGCCAAGTACGAAATCAGGCGGGTGTTTTCATCGTCCGGATGTGCTGCAATGTACATAGCCGACCCAAGGAAGTTAAGTTGCTGGAGGTCGTGGTAAATTTCAGAAGCAGTTGGTTTTTGAGGTTGTTGAGCGAAGCAGGCGGTTGTACTGATGCTTAACAGAAGCAGTACAGTAAAAAGATTGCGCATAGTATTTGGTGTGTTTTTTTCTGAAAGAACCAAAGATACCAAAATATATAGTGAAAAAAACAGTGTATTTATAAAGAAGAAAGATCGTTTTGCTGAATGAAAAAAGAAAAGAGATGATACAGAACAATGAGGTGATACGTTGTACTGTTTATATAATGTCAATCTGCTAAAAAGATACTGCTCACAAACAACCTAGGCTATTAATCAGTACCGTGTTCGGTGAGGTTTTTATCGTGTTCTTCAACTTGTTGCGACATTTCATAATAATCTTCTGCTTTAATTACCGTCACCCCTTTTTGAAGCATCATACTATTGGGGTAGGTAATAAGCTCATTATCTTTAGTGCGTACCATTACGTGAAAACTTTTAATATCTTCAATCATTCCTTCGTATGGAAACTCCTTATCGTGAATCTTGATAAAATCACCTATTTTATATGGAAAAGTAAAGAACATAATTACGCCACTGGTAATGTTACTTAAAATGGACCATTGGGCAAAAAAACCAACGCCGATTACTGCAAAGACAGAGGACATAACCAGCCCAAGATCTTTAATCTCAACACCCCAAATTAGTATTAAGCACAATACAATTAAAAAGATGGTTGATAAATCTACGTGCTTCATAATTAAGCCCGTGCGATGCTCCAAGCGTTCAAATTTGTTGGCATACCGTTTTATAACCCTAATAGTGAAGTAGCGAAGTACTAAAAACACTAAGATTACAAAGATGGATTTCAATAATTGAGGAATATAGATTTCAATAAGCATAGTATTTTTATTTAAGTCCTAAGGTATCTCGAAGCCCAGTATCTTTATTTTGCTTCAAATTCCAATAATCGTTACGGATACGTTTTATTTTATGGGCCGTGGTTTTTAAACGGGTGCTGTCACTAGGATGGGTACCGTTGGTTTCTTCCCACTTCTCAATTTCATACGGAAAGGAGCTGTTAAAATACAGAATCAGTTCTCGTTCTAGCATAGGGTAATGTAGGGAATATACAGAAAGCGAATCGCCTTGTTTAATATTCGCATGGGCACGATAGGCTTTAACTTCTTTATGTCGCATCCTGCTAAACTCGAACGAAGGGATTACTTCCATATCTCCGGTTGGTAACTCTTCTGGATTAATTCTAACTAAATTCCACAATTCGTCTTCTAACCATGTTTTGTCAAGAGTTAGTTCTTGATCAGCTTCCCCTTCAAAATAGGAATGTGAGGTTATATTGAAACGTTCTCTATTATTAAGCTGCATATATACCTGTCCACACCATTCCTGTACCGAGTTACTAATCTTTAAGGCGTGTTGAGATTTTTTAATAGGGTTAAACGTACTCGTCATAATAGAATACGGGTATATACCGGTGGTGAACTTCTTAGTTTTATTTAGTTTTAATACGGAAACATTCTTCTTCGATTGCACATCGGCCTTTACTTGAGCACCGGGTAAAAAATCTTCGGTAACAAAAACGGTGACCGCTGTTCCTTGACGAATTTCACCATAGCGCTCTTGCATGAGTTTATAGGAAGTCAACTCTGCTTTACCCGCGTACCAATATTCTTTAAATTGCTCTGGTAATTGGCGGTTATTGGCTACTGTATCGGTATCTTCTGCATTACTATTAGGGATTAAGTTATGCTCGGAGTCTTTACAGGATTGACTAAAAAAAACAATACTTATAATTAATACTGCTTTATATAGAGTGTTTTTGGATGTTATATTCATCGTTTTAATTTGCTATTAAAGATATGGAAAAGTAGCAGAAATTTGATTATTTAGTAGTAAGCTCCAATAAGGTTTTATACACTAGCCTTGTTGGTAATCCCATTACATTAAAGAAAGAGCCTTCAATCTTATCAATACCAATATACCCAATCCATTCTTGAATACCATAAGCACCCGCTTTATCAAAGGGTTGGTAAGTGTCGACATAGTGATTGATTTCTTCTTCTGAAAGGTCTGAAAACCATACTTGGGTGGTTTCATTAACCGTTTTTTGAAAGGCAACTCCTGTAAAGCAAACCGAAGTAATCACCTCGTGAAACTTTCCGCTTAAATTGGCTAACATTTCTTTAGCGTGTGCGGCATCCCTGGGTTTTTCCATTGCTTTGCCTTCTTTCCAAACGATGGTATCACTAGTGATAAGAATATCGGTTTCAGAAAGTTCACTAAACACCGATGCTTTAAGTTCTGATAGGTAGTCGGTGATCTCAGTTCCTTTTAACTCTTTTGGATAGGTTTCAATAATTTTACGTACATCAATCGTAAAGGGAATACCCAGTTCCTTAAAAAAGTTTTGTCGTCTTGGCGACCCGGATGCGAGAATGATATTGTGGTTGCTTAGTTTTTGTTTCAACATGATTATTAGAATAAAGAATATAGAATAGAGAAAATAGACTAAAAGCTATCGCTTCAATTTGTTTTGAAAGCCCATCGTCATTTTTTGCCATTCGGTAATTTTATCTTCAAAGAACGATAATTTTTCTTGGGTGATATAATTTTTGTGATGCGCTATAAGTAATTGAGTTCCTAATTCAAAAGAAGATCCCAATGCGATATCTAAATAATGGGAAAAGGTCTTTTCAGTTCGTGCAGAACCTTCAGCAATATTACTAGGAATGGAAACAGAACATCTGTTAATTTGTGAAGTAAGGGCATATCGTTCATCACTTGGGAATGTTTTAATAATATCGGAAATCTCTAATGCAATTTCAAGACCTAATTTCCATATTTTTAGGTTTTTGTAATTATGTCTTTTCATAATAGTACTTAGCTAATGTATGTTCTTTTTTCTTTACTCTATTTTCTCTTTTCTTATATTTCATTTATAAAATTACAAAAGGATACAATAGCATAGAGCACATTCCGGTTAACATTACAAGTTTTAATAAACGGGACAGAAGGCCATAGTGTTTAGGTTTCTCGGCTTCAAAAGCTTTGATGCAGAAGAATAGGAGCGGTGCTATTACTAAAAACAGAAAATATAAAACGGCTGAGGTGTATGCGTATAAAAATACATACATATAAGCTATGATAGAAAGCGTTGTGATAGCTCCTAAAGCAAATACAACTGTAGTGGCGCGGCTTCTACCAATAGCAATAGGTAAGGTGCTTTTACCGCCATTTTTATCACCATTGATGTCTTGTAAATCTTTTACCAATTCGCGTATAAAGTTTAAGATAAAAGCAAACAAAGCGTATTCTAAACTTATTTTAAACACTTCCCATTGTGATGTCTGATTCATAGCGTCAGTAACTGGTACGAGGTCAAAAAGTCCTACAATAATAATACTCATTGCAACCAATATAGACACTAAGAAAGTGCCTATAAGTAGCATCGTTTTGAGGTAAGTTGCATAGAGGTACAATAAGGCGGCAATACCAATAAAAAGTGTTGCAAAGGCGGGCTTACCTATGCTATTAGCTAGAAAAAATCCGATGCCCACTCCCAAAGCAGTTACAATGATATAAAAAGTACTCGCAGCTTTTTCTGAAATAGCGTTGCCAATTATAACCTTCTTGGGCTTGTTGATGCGGTCAATATCTGCATCGTACACATCGTTAATAATATTCCCTCCGGCGGCAATGCAAACCGTAGCGATTACCAATAATGAAAAATGAAAATCAGTAAGGGCGAAACTAGCGTGGAATGACTCAAAAAGCGTATATTTAATCAATACTTGTACAAGTACAATTAAAAGCAGATTTATGGGTCGGGTGAGTTGTAAATACTTCAAAGAAACAAAATCTTTTTTTAGGATAAAATTCCCCCTTGGAAGGAGGTTAGGGCGATCTTTTAGTTTTCAAATTAAATAAACTGACAGTACGTAACTTAAAATTATATAGAAAGTTATTTAATCGTACTTGGCACTTGCATTTTCCTTATTTATCCACTTGCCCTGTACTTTTAATACTTGCTCTATAACATCGCGAACACACCCTTTTCCACCTTTTTTGTGGGATACATATTTTGAAATGCTTTTTACCTCTGGTACAGCATCCTGCGGACAACACGGTAAGCCAATCTCTTGCATAACATATAGATCTGGGATATCATCACCCATATAGAGTACGTTTTCGTGTTTAATATCGTACACGTCTAGGTATTCATCCATCGTGTCGGTTTTATGATGTGCGCCTAGATATATATCGGTAATACCGAGTCCGCGTAATCTTGCACGTACGCCTTCGTTGGTTCCGCCGCTAATGATACATACATTAAACCCTTTATCTAATGCTGTTTTTAGTGCAAAACCGTCTTTGGTGTGCATGGTACGGTACATTTCGCCCTCGGTAGTGATGCTAATGGAGCCATCGGTAAGGACACCGTCTACATCAAAAATAAAAGTGGTTATCTGGTTAAGGTATTCTTTATAGCTTTTTTCCATAGGTATTTTGGATTGCCTCTGTTAAATATTGATAAACGTTTTTATACGGACTATCTTTCAACAAATGTAAATGATTTTCTATTGTTTTTACATCATTCCGCTTAGCGGGGCCGGTATGGGCTTGTTTTGGAGATAGTCTTTTTATTTTGTTTGCTGTTTCGGCAATTAAGGGTTTCAATAATTCAAAATCGAGATTACTTTCCTTTAAAATGTCTTCGGAAATATAATACATGTGGTTCACAAAGTTATTTACAAATACTGCAGCCAAATGCAGTGTTTTCCTTTCTTCAGAAGAAACCACCGTTACATGCTTTGAAATATGTTCGCCTAATGCTCTAAGTAACTTTAAATCTGTTTCTTCTTCAGCTTCAATACAAACTGGGATCTCAGAAAAATCGACCAAATTATTTTTAGTGAAGGTTTGCAACGGATAAAAAACTCCTTGTTTGTTCTTTCCGTCTAGTGCTTGCATAGGGACACTTCCCGAAGTGTGCACAACCAATCTATCATTAAAAGGTAGTGTTGCAGAGAAATCGGCTATTGCATCATCAGGGATGGCAATAATATAAATATCGGCTTCTTTTATTTCTGAAATATCTGAAGTGAACGGAATAGACTTTAAACTATCGGGTAGGTCGATTAAATTTCTATTAAATACTTGGATTACTGAAACTTGTTGTGTTTTATGTAAAGCATTACATAAATTGCTTCCAATGTTGCCAAATCCTAAAATAACTACGTTTAACATACTGCCGAAGGTACTAACTTTTTGGTTTTTTACCGATGTATTTTTCGGTTGATTATTTTAATTTCTTCATCTTCTTCTAACTTTTTTACAGCCCTAATAACCGTTTCTACTCGAAGTCCTGTAAGGTCTGCTATCTGTTGGCGAGTTAGTTCCACTTTGTAAGTAGTAGGGTTGCCATCTTTTTGTTTTAAAAAGTCAATTACTGTCAGTACACGGTGTTCTGGAGGATGGACCGATATTTCTTTCATCATCATGGCTTTGTAGCTCAATCTTCGTGAGAGTGTGGCGGTCATTTGCAAATGAATATCAAAGTGTTCTTTCAGTAGCGCAAAAAAGGCTGTTTTGCCCAACTTTATAATACTCACATTACTAATAGCAATAGCAGAGGCAGGATACTTGAAATTGCCAAACAAGGGAGGTTCGCCAAAACTCTCTCCGTCTTGAAACATACCTTGTACAAACTCCTTACCCTCCTCGTTGAGGTTATACATTTTTACGGCGCCGTGCTGCACTTGAAAGTAAAATAACGCTCGCTGATTTTCAGAAAAAATTACATCGCCCATGGTGTATTCGATTACTTCTGCTTCATAATCCAATAAAATTGCTTCGTTGATCATGGGTTTATGATTTGGCTCATAAAATGAAGGGTATTCGCTGAGGTAATTTTGTCTGTGAATTTAAAACTCAAAGTTATGAAAACGATTTCAGAAAAAAGTTTGTTAGTAGAGTTTAAGGAAAACTATTACGCTTATATGCCATTGACGATAATCCTTCAAAGCTGTATAGGTTCTATCGCTGCGATGCTTATTTTGGCACAAGGAACTTCTATGCTTTCTTTTATAGAGTTAATGGTTTGTGTCTCTTTATGTATGGGTTATAACGCTGCCTTATTAGCTCAAGCGCCTTATAAACTTTCATTTAGGTTGCTTGGCATCAGTTTGATTGCAAATATCTTACTTATCTTTATAAACTTGTTGTAGGTAATTAATACCATACATTAAAATTATATATAAAGAATAATGCAAAGACTGAAAGAACAAACTGATGCTAAAATTGCCTTAGGAAGAAAAAACAATCCTAAATTTATGAAAGGTGTTGATGAAATAATCAATAAAGCAAAAGCTTTTCAAAAAGGAAAAAATGCTGTTAAAATAGGTGAAAAAGCATCAAATTTTGAGCTACCCAACCCTTTAGGAAAACAAATAGAATTATTCGATTTATTAAGTAAAGGTCCAGTAGTCATTACATTTTATCGTGGCAGTTGGTGTCCATATTGCAATCTACAATTACGCGCTTTACAAGATAAATTAAAAGATATTCATCAACTTGGTGCTACTCTGGTTGCCATAAGCCCTGAAGTACCTGACTCATCAATGACAAAAAGTGAAATTAGTAATATGGAGTTTACCGTATTGTCTGACCAAGACGCAAAAGTTGCGTCCCAATATGGAGTTGCTTGGGAGATTCCAGAATTTTTATTAGATCATATGCAAATTGACCGTAATCTTGATTTAAAAAAAATTAATAATGGAAATGACAGGATACTACCAATTCCTGCTACTTTTATACTGGGAAGTGACGGAATAGTCAAATGGAATTATGTGAATGTTGATTATAGAACACGTTCAGAACCTGATGAAATAATCGAAGCGTTGAAAAATATTTCAAAATAAACTACCTATAAAAATGGGTATAACTCATAGCTAAGTCGGGTTAAATCGAAGGTTTCAGGCGTTTTTGGGAACCCTCTAAATTTTTAAATTTGGCTTTAATGCATAAAAATTTAAAACAAAAAGTAAAAATTTCTGCTCGTTTTAAATCTAGAAGTCCGTACTTTTTAAGATACTACGAGCCATACCCAAACCGTTATAATGCGCTAAAGTAGAACCAATGGATAAAGCATTAAACCCAAAGAAACTTGTAACTATATTTGGAATACCATTAGTCATCACTGGGATGATGGCGCTCCTTGCGAACTCTTCAGTTTTTAATGCAAACCCTAGTAGTTTATCAATAGGAATTACATTTGACTTATTATTGACTGTCCCGTTAATCTATTTCTTACTTATTAGAAAAACAACGATTCCTAAAACAACGGTAATTCCTTTTTTGATTGTTGGTGTTGTAATTTGTTCCTTGATCCTTCCTGCTGAAAATCAACAATACCTCACTTTTTTTAAAACTTGGTTGCTTCCAATAGTAGAGCTATTCATTCTATCATTTATAATCTTTAACCTTAAAAAAGGAATAAAACACTATAAAAGAAATAAAAGTGAAACGTTCGACTTTTACATAACTTTAAAGAAAACAAGCTATGAAATACTTCCTAAAGCTGTTGTAATTCCCGTAGTTACTGAAATTGCAGTGTTCTATTACGGATTCATTTATTGGAAGAAAAGAAAATTAAAAAACAATGAATTTTCGTACCACAAAAACAGTGGCACAATACCATTATTAATAGCGATTATTGGCATTGTGGCAATCGAAACGATTACAGTTCATATTTTATTAGCTAAATGGAGTAATACAGCCGCTTTGATTTTTACTATTTTAAGTATTTATTCAGGTATTCAGATTTTTGGGTTTTTGAAATCAATGTTGAAAAGACCAATAGCAATTCAAAACAATAAACTTTTTCTTCGATATGGCATCATGACCGAGACAACTATCGATTTAAAAAATATAGAGTCGGTTACACTTTCATCGAAAGATATTGAGTCTAATAAAGAAGCACGGAAATTATCGCTTTTGGGAACATTGGAATCTCACAATGTGATAATTCAATTAAAAGAAGAAAACACGTTAATTGGACTATACGGAGTTCAAAGAAAATATAGAGTTTTGGCTTTATATGTAGATGATAAAATTGAATTTCAAAACCAAATTAATAAAGCCTTAAAAGACAACTCTAATTGATTAATAAGACCCTGCAGAGAATTTGCTATGACAAAAACCGAAATAAAAAATAGAGAAGACGTAAACAAATTGGTAATTACCTTTTATGATTCTGTACGTGCAGATGAGTTGTTGAGCCCTATATTCAATTCGGTGATTACCGATTGGGAAGAGCATTTGGAAAAATTGACCGATTTCTGGGAGAGCAATCTATTTTTTAAAAAGAAGTATACAGGAAACCCTTTAACGAAACACGTGGAGGTAGATAAGCAACAAGAAGGCACAATCAATGAAATGCATTTTGGTGTTTGGCTAAACCTATGGTTTCAAACCATTGATAGCCTGTTTGTTGGAGAAGTGGCTCAGTTAGCAAAAAACAGAGCCCGAAATATGGGAACCTTTATTCATCTAAAAATATTTGAAGCCCGAAAAACAAAGGCATAATAAACTGAAATTGATTAACAGATTTCAGTAGAAAATATGGCGCGAAATACTTATTTTTGCGCCAAAATTCGCTATAATGATTAAAAGAATAGCTTCAGTCCTTTTTTCTACCAGACTTACCGCCGTATTATTTATTGTTTTTGCTATTGCCATGGGAATTGGCACTTTTTTAGATGCTTCTATGGAAACATCACCAACTCCGTATAGTAGGGAGATAATCTATAACGCCTGGTGGTTCGAGGCGATTATGGGGATGTTTGTAATTAACTTTCTTGGTAATATGGCTCGTTATAGGCTAAACACCAAAAAAATGTGGGCAACCTTAGTTTTACACCTCTCCTTTATATTAATCATTATTGGTGCATTTATTACACGATATATTGGGTATGAAGGAGTGCTTCATATTCGGGAAGGGGAAACTGAAAACGTATTACTTTCAGAACACACCTACCTAAACACGTTTATTGACGGTGATTACGAAATTGATGGGGTTGTACAACGTAGAAAATTAACGCCTGAAAAACTTCGACTATCAGAACGGTTGGACAATGATTTTACTATTGAAACCGACTACAACGGTCAGCCGGTAACAATTGAATATAAAGATTTCATTAAAAACGCCAAAGAAGGACTTATTAAGGCCGAAGATGGTAGTCAATTTTTAAAAATAGTTGAAGCTGGAGACGGCAATCGCCATGACCACTGGTTAGAAGTGGGCGAGGTGGAGAATATTCATAATGTACTTTTTGCTGTTAATAAACCTACGGAAGGTGCTATTAACATTACTTATAACGAAGATGGAAGTTACGATATTTCATCTCCATTTGAAGGAACGTATATGCGTATGGCAGACCAAAAACAAGGGGCTGTTGCAAAAGATAGTGTACAGCCACTTATGCTGCGCTCGTTATACCAAATGGCGGGAATGTCATTTGTAATTCCAGATCCTATGACGAAAGGCCGTCAAGGAGTGGTTCATGCAGGTAGTGAAGAACAAACAAATAAAGACGCGCTAATTCTTGATGTTACCTCAAATGGTGAGACCAAAACGGTTGAATTATTGGGAGGAAAAGGAAATGCACCAAACCCTAAGCTAGTTGAAGTAGGCGGCTTAAAAGTATACCTTACCTATGGTGCGAAAACATATGAACTTCCATTTAGTATTACTTTAAATGATTTTATAGCAGATAAATATCCCGGTACCGAAAAAAGCTATAAATCTTTTGAAAGTAAAGTAACGGTAAACAAAGAAGATGGTACTACCATGGATTATAGAATTTATATGAATCATGTGCTTGATCACAAAGGATATCGTTTTTTCCAATCTGGTTTTGACCCCGACGAAGGTGGAACCATTTTATCGGTAAATCATGATTTCTGGGGAACTTGGATTACTTATATCGGTTACTTTTTATTATACCTGGGTTTAATGGCAATACTATTTGATAAGAACACACGCTTTGGAGCTTTAGAGCGTACGCTTAATAAGATTAAAAAGAAGAAAGCCAATATGACCATGTTGGCATTGGTACTCATTTCGGTATCAGGATTTGCACAGCAATCTCCTGATGCCACTACTCACTTGCACCAAGAAACTTCGGTTAAGCAATTAGATTCAGTAATTAAAAATAACGCAGTTAGTAAAGAGCATGCTGCTAAATTTGCGAGATTGGTTATACAGGATAATGGGCGAATGAAACCCGTACAAACCTTTGCAAGCCAATTATTACGTAAAATAAGCAAAGATGATGGATATCATGGTTTAGATGCTAATCAGGTATTTTTATCCATGACAGAGTTTCCTAGGTTATGGTTAGAAACACCTTTACTGAAATTAGACTGGCGAAACGATAGTATTAAAAGAGTGATTGGAGTTTCAGAAGAAACGAGTGAAGTTTCTTTAATAGATTTATTTGACGAAAACGGAAACAGTAAAATAGCACCATATATAGAAGAGGCAACCAGTAAAACTAATCCGAATCAGTTTGAAAAAGATTTCATAAAAATCTATGAAAAAACGTTTTTACTGAACCGTGCATTAAGCGGAACCATTTTAAAAATATTTCCGTTACCAAATGATGAAAATAACAAATGGGTTTCCTATCCAGAACTTCAGGAAGCAAATTTTACAGGCACAGACTCTGTAATTACAAAAAGTATATTACCTGTTTATTTTAAAACGCTAAAACAAGCTAGAAAAACTGGAGACTATTCACAAGCCGAGCAAGTTTTAGACGGTATTAATAAATTTCAGCATAAATACGGAAGCGAAGTAATGCCATCTGATAATAAGATTACTGCTGAAATTGTATATAACAAAGTAGATATTTTTAATAGGCTTTACAAATACTTTTCATTGATTGGTATTTTAATGTTTGTTTTTATAATCGTTCAGATATTTAGGGAGGGGAAGGTTGTCAATTCCCTTATTAAAATCTGTAAATATATAATTTGGGCGTTCTTTATATTTATGACCTTAGGGTTAATAGGCCGTTGGTATATTAGTGGTCATGCTCCTTGGAGTGATGCCTACGAGTCGATTATATACATTGCTTGGGCAACTGTTTTCTTTGGGTTGGCCTTTGGTAGAAAAAGTGACCTCACCATTGCCTCTACAGCTTTTGTAGCAGCTATTATTTTGTGGGTGGCTCACCAAAACTGGTTAGATCCGGCTATCTCAACCTTAGTGCCTGTATTAGACAGCTATTGGCTTATGATACACGTTGCAGTAATTGTAGCAAGTTATGGACCGTTTACTTTAGGAATGATATTAGGTGCTACAGCCTTGTTACTCATGATTTTGACTAACAAAAACAACAAGAAGAAAATGGATATCAACATCAAAGAAATTACAGTGATTACTGAAATGGCTTTGACCGTTGGTCTAGTAATGTTAACTATTGGTAACTTTTTAGGAGGGCAATGGGCTAATGAAAGTTGGGGACGTTATTGGGGTTGGGATCCTAAAGAAACTTGGGCATTAATTAGTATTATGGTTTATGCTTTTGTAATTCACGCTCGTTTAGTACCTGGACTACGAGGACGTTGGTTATTTAATGTATTAGCTATATTTTCTTATGCTACTATTATGATGACGTATTTTGGAGTGAACTTTTACCTAACAGGATTACACTCTTACGCTAGTGGTGATGTTCCCGTAACTCCTACGTTTATTTATTATGTAATTGCATTTTTCGTAATACTAAGCGTTGTTTCTTATTTTAGTTATAAAAAGCATTATAAAATAAAAAAAGGATAGGTTTTTAAACCTATCCTTTTTCCAACTTAATTATAGTTTGGGGATTTAATTGTAGATATAATCTGGCTGCTCATCTACCATCCTGTGGTCTTCAATAATTTGTTCTCTAATTTCTAACTTCATATAGAGGTCATTGGTGAGTTCTTCTACATTTGCTTCGGTTACTTTTAGTTTTCGAGCTATTTTTGGATTTTCTACTCCTTCTGAAATATATTGGAGCAACTTAATTTCCAATCCATCAAGATCATATTGCATAATCAAGTTTTCAAGATATTCATCTTTCATTAAGTTGGTAAGATTTTCTCTGTTCATCATTTCTTTTCTTTTTATAAAAATTCGCATTTCTGTTTGTCTTAGTTCAATTTCTTCTTTTATAGCTTTCATTCTATATGTTATACCAAAGGTTAATAGCAGCATTTCTATTACAACAGCTATTTTCATATGGATGGTTTCGGTGTAAAGAAACGTTATTTCAAAACTCTGAAATACAGAAAAGTCTATTGATAATAACAATGGAATACAAGAGGCAATAACATAAAATTTTGCATAGTTTTTTTTACTAAAGAGGAGCATTCCACAAATAAAATAACCAATTAAAACGGTGAATAAAACCGCATTTGAAACGGAGGAAAGTAATTCGTTCTTTGATATCCATGCCGATACAAGGAGTACAAACGAAATACCTAACAATGCAATTGTCAATCCTTTAATATTTGAAAAAAACTCTTTGATAACCAGATATTTATATGAAAACAGAGCCATTAAACCAACTGCTCCAAAAAGTAGGGTAGATTGGATTAACCAAGATTCAACCATTAAATTTACACCGGCTAGTTTTAATAGCCCATCATTATAGAATAAAACCGAAGCCAATAATAATAGGGTACCCGTAAAATAAAGAAAAAGGTTTTCTTCAAAAATAAAGTAGCACGCTCCATTTAGTAAAAAGAGCATTAATATAAAACCGTAAAAAAGGCCTTGATAAAATAGTGTCTTAGGGTTTTCAGAATATTGAAATGTGTTTGTCAATATTTTTTCTGAAATTGGGTTTAATTTAGTTGTAGTATGTTCTTTAAAACTGTGGGAAAATTCTGCAACTACAGAGTTATCTGTGTTAAAAGCAGCTTGAACTTCATTGAAAACTAAATCAGACTTTGTTGTAACATCTGTTTGTTTTTGTATTGTTTTTTTATTGTGCTCAGTTATGTGTTCAAGATACTGATATTTTTGGGAAGCCATTGTGTTTACAAGGGCTCCATCTTTAAAGTTAGCTTTTCCAAAACTGCTTGCGTCTGCTTGACAAACTAGGAGCAGTGATAAAAAAAGACACAATATAAGGGGGGTAAATTGCCGTCTCATTAAAGTAGGTTTACATTATTAGGGTAGGGAAATATACGCAAAAATTACATTTAAACTAATTTTTTTGCATTTAATCGATATTTTAACATAAAAAAAGAGCTGCAATTAATTACAGCTCTTTTGAAAAAGTTAATTTATTAACTATTATTTTTTCCCAACCATATCTTCAGGACGCACCCACTTATCAAATTCTTCAGCGGTAACATATCCTAAATTTATTGCTTCTTCTTTCAACGTCGTTCCGTTTTGGTGAGCTGTATTAGCTATTTCTGCAGCTTTATAATAACCTATTTTTGTATTAAGAGCTGTTACTAGCATTAATGAGTTGTTTAGTTGTCTTTCAATAACTTCTGTGTTTGCTTCAATTCCGTTAGCGCAATGTTCTTCAAACGAAACACAAGCATCTCCTAACAATTCAGCAGAGTGTAATAAATTAGCTGCCATTACAGGTTTAAATACGTTCAATTCGTATTGACCCTGCATGCCGCCAACCGTCACAGCAACATCATTACCCATAACTTGGGCACAGACCATGGTCAATGCTTCACATTGAGTAGGATTTACTTTTCCAGGCATAATAGAAGATCCTGGCTCGTTTGCTGGAATGGTTATTTCTCCAATTCCACTTCGAGGACCACTTGCAAGCATTCTTACATCATTTGCTATTTTATTTAAAGAAACCGCTAGTTGCTTTAACGCTCCGTGTGACTCTACAATTGCGTCGTGTGCTGCTAATGCTTCAAACTTGTTTTCAGCAGTTATAAATGGAAGCTCGGTAAATTTTGCTATATATTCTGCTACTTTCTTGGCATAGCCATCAGGCGTGTTCAGTCCAGTACCTACAGCCGTTCCTCCTAATGCTAGTTCAGAAAGGTGTGGCAATGTATTTTTTAAAGCTTTTAAGCCGTGTTCTAATTGAGAAGCATACCCACTAAACTCTTGTCCTAAGGTTAGGGGAGTGGCATCCATTAAATGGGTACGACCAATTTTTACAACATCTTCAAATTCTTTCGATTTATTTTGAAGGGTTTTATGTAGCTGTTCTACACCAGGAATAGTCACATCAATCAGCTTTTTATATGCAGCAATGTGCATTCCGGTTGGGAATGTATCGTTTGACGATTGCGATTTATTTACATCATCATTGGGCTGTAACGTTTTATCACCTTCTCCAATTTTATTTCCTGCAATTTGATGAGCACGGTTAGCAATCACTTCATTTACATTCATATTACTTTGTGTACCACTTCCTGTTTGCCAGATTACCAATGGAAATTGATCATCGTGCTTGCCGGCTAAAATTTCATCACAAACTTTGGCTATCAAATCTCTTTTTTCTTCTGAAAGAACCCCTAATTCAGAATTAGTATACGCTGCTGCTTTTTTCAAGTACGCAAATCCATATACAATTTCAAGTGGCATAGAGGCTGGTTTGCCTATTTTAAAGTTGTTTCGGGAGCGTTCTGTTTGTGCACCCCACAATTTATCGACAGGGACTTTTACTTCGCCCATCGTATCTTTTTCTATTCTGTAATCCATAATAGGTTGAAATTTAATTTTTTAAGAAACTACGCAAAGTTAGTTAAATCAAGGGCTTTACTCAAGGATAGGTCGTTAATTATGTGTGAATAAATAGCTTCTTTTTATTGTTTTTTTTGAAAAAATCCTACTATCTTTGATGCGTTAAATAAAAATCACGATTTATCATGTTCGACTTCAATCAATATTTAGGCTTTTTAGCTTTTCTAACTATATTAACTATCGGGTTTTGGTTAATGATTTTTTTAATGGCTATCCTTCCGTATTGGATTGGGGGATCATTATATGAAAACTGGAAACTAAAGCGCGAAGCAAAAAAGAAAGAAAGAGAAGAAGCTTAAGCTTTAAACGTACAATATTAAAAAAGGAAGCCAAACGGCTTCCTTTTTTTTGTCTATATACTAAATATTTTATCCTTCAAAGTCACCGCCTTCATCATCACCATTTCCTCCTTGTTGATCACGACTACGTTGGCGTTGTTTTTTCTGATTAAATCTATAGGTAAACGATAAATTCACACTACGTTGTCTCCATTGAAATTCACTATCACTAATAAAAGAATCTGTAACGGTCAATGAATTTCGTTTACGAGAATTCAGTAAATCACTAACATTTACACCAATGGTACCATTATCGTCCATTATATCTTTACTAAAAGCAAGATTAATGGATAGAATTCCTTCAGATTCTGTTTGTGCATTGTTTTGTGGGCCTCTGTAAAAACCATTTGTCTGCCAATCAATTTTCCATGGAAGACTCACTTTGGCACTCGCACGGGCAAACCAGCTATTGTTTTCGGTTCCATATTCAATACTATTAAAACTACCATCACTTTTAAAAGTAAAATAGTTGAAACTTCCGTTAAGACGTAACCACTTTAATGGATTGTAAAGTATACCGGCTTCAAAACCGTAACGCTCGTTTGTAGAAAGGTTAATTGGGATAGTACGTACTACATTAACACCATTTATTACTTGACCAGTTTGTTCTTGAATACGCTCAAATGAATCAGTTTCATGTTGATAGTAAATGGAAGAAGTAAGCGTTATTTTTTTCCATCGTTTTAAATACCCTAAATCGAAAGCACTTGCGTACGCTGGATCTAAATCAGGGTTTCCTTGAAATACATTGGTAACACTAGAGCGTGAAGGGAATGGGTTGATAAACCACCCTCTTGGACGGTTAATTCTTCTATTGTACCCTAAAGTAATATTTTCGCGTTCGGCTAATTCGTAGATTAAGTTAACAGTAGGGAAGAGGCCTAAATAGTTTTTATCGAAGTTGGTGTCAATATCAACTCCCAATGCTTCAGAAAAGGCATCTTCATCAAGGTTTGATTGTATTTCACCCTTAAGTTGTGTGTTTTCAAGGCGTAATCCTAATAAGAAAGAGAACTTACCGAATTTGTTTCCGTACTGCGTATAAACCGCGTTTACGTTTTCAGTATAATCAAAAATGTTTGAAAGGGTATCATTTCTTACAAAAACACCATTGTTATTTTCTTGATTTAAGTTGTAATCGGTTACTTCATTTTCAAAATTTCCGCGATATCCAGCTTCGAATTGTGCGTTTTCACCAAGAGGTAGCACGTAGTCTGCTTGAATTAAAAATTCTTCTTGGTCTTCATAAGTTAAAATATCTTCAGAAGGAAAATCAAAAGCTGAAGGGATTAATCGTTGTTCCGTAATAAAAGATCGTTGCTCTTCGCTATCGTTTTCATATTGAAAATCTGCAGTAAGTTTATGGCCATTATCATCAAAGTTATTTACATAGTTTAATGAAAGCTGATAACTCACATCTTCTTCCGTTTCAAATTCTTCACGAACTGTTGTTTCTTGAAGGACTCCATTGCTAAATTTTCTCGCATTATTAGTCGTTAAATCTTCATCATCACCCAAACGAAGAAACCCGCTAGCTGTAATTGATGAACGATCTGTTAAAAAATACTCTATACCTAAGTTGGTATTAAATCCTCTGTTTAAGCGATCGTAATCTCTATCTTCAATAACACGATCAAAAGTTGGATCTGTTGTAACTTCCTCTCCTGTATCTGGATCTGTAAAGGTTGTGGGGAAATATTGGTTGTCAAAAAAAGCATTACCAGGCGCATCTCGATACCGGACACTGGTGGTGTTGAATATATTAAAATTATCTGTCCTAAGGTTTATGTTTCCTGAAATACCACTACTGGTTGGAACACCTATATTTGCAGAAATAGAACCGTTCAGTCCAAGGGTTTTCTCTTTCTTCAGAATAATATTTAGAATTCCTGCGGTACCTTCAGCGTCATATCTGGCAGATGGTGATGTAATAACCTCTACACGTTCAATAGCTTCGGCAGGAAGTTGACGTAACGCATCGGTAGAACCAAAACCTGCAATAGCAGATGGTTTTCCGTTTATTAGAATACGAACATTTTCATTTCCTCGTAAGCTAATGGCGCCTTCCACATCAACATTTACCGATGGTACGTTATTTAAGGCATCACTTACCGTTGCTCCACTTGTGGTAAGGTCTTTACCAATATTATATATTTTTTTATCTAACCTTACCTGTACTTCGGTCGTTTCGGCACGGATAACAACTTCGTCTAAGCTTTCAGTATCTAATGCCAAGGCAACAGTTGGAAGCGTTGTGTCCTTTCTCAGTTGTTTATTTGGCACTTCTTTAGTCTCATAGGAAATAAATTCATACTTAACTGTATAAATTCCTGGCGGAACTTTAAGAGAATACATACCATTTGTATCGGTAATTCCTCCATTGGCAACTTTTCCTTGTGCATTGGTAAAAGAAACTGTTGCATATTCTAAAGGAATGTTAGATCCTTCTTCTATAATTTTTCCGCTAATGGTTACGGATTCTGGTTTTTTGTTTTGGGCTAATAAAAAAGTACTGCAAAGGAGTGCAAGTACAAGAGGGTATAGTTTCATAGTCGGTTTTACTGGATTGGACTGCGAAAATACGTGTGGGTTTAGTCTGTTTTTCCTAAAATTCTGTTAAATAAAAAAACAGTAGTTATAATATAGATAAAACATTCTCTGGAGGTCTGCCAATACTAGCTTTAGCACCTTTTACAACAATAGGACGTTCTATTAATTTAGGATGTTTTATCATAGCTTCTAGAACTTCTTCTTGGGACAAATCTTTTCCTTTGAAATTATCCTTCCAAATTGGTTCATTTTTCCGAATTAAAGCAATCGGTTTGATATTCAGTAACTCAAGGATTCTCTTTAGTTCTTCCTTTGTAGGTGGCTCTTCCAAATATTTCACAATATTTAGGTCTTCATTTTTTTCTTCCAATAACTGAAGTGTTTGGCGAGATTTACTACATCTGGGGTTGTGATATATAGTTGTCATAGTATTTTATAAATTTAATTCTTCTATTTCTAATGTATAATCGTGCTGTAGGTCTTCGTGCAGCTCTGTAATTATTTTTTTAACGAGCGTTAGTTGCCGTTCATATAAATTTGTCAATGTTTTATTTCTTTTTATTGAAGGCCTCAAATCTTTCAACTGTTCACAAAAATACAAAAGCAGTTCTACTTCGGTTTCCTTTTTCTTTGAATACCGAATGTATTTTTTGACCATTCGCAATACTTTCCGAACGGTTTTCTTCATATAATAATAGCTGTTTGTGTTTATAGTTGAAAAACCTTCGTCAATAACTTGTTTTACGCTTTCTATATATGTTTCTTCGTTATGCGATTGAAACAATAAATAGGTGAGGAGCTCTTTATTCTCTTTTTTGAATTTAGCCAGACGGAGGCAAAGTTCTTCCAACTCATCGGAAGATCGGAATTTTAATTCTTTTTTAAGTTGAGCTACAGTGGCTGGTTTCATATAAGGGGAATATACGTATTAAAAATTGAAAAGAAGCTTCACATAAAAACTTGGCTTTACCAATTCTTTTTTAAGATTTACATCGTCAAGCATCGAAGTTAATAAAAGTTGCACCGATTTGTTTTTATTGGCTTTTTTTACCAAGAAATTGAAAAGCCAAGGGTATTTAAGCAGATTTTGGAGCGATTTGCTCACCCGAAGTTCCTTCCACATAGCTTGGTAAATTTTAGTATCGTATTTTTTGTTGAAATCAGCATCAAAACGATTTGTTTTAAAAGCTTCTTCAATATGTGTGGCAGCAATACGGCCACTGCGAATGGCGTTTCCAATTCCTTCGCCTGTAAATGGGTCGATCAGGTTTGCGGCATCGCCCAATAATAGAAATCGATTTCCGGAAAGTTGTTTCTTTTTAGAGCCTAACGGAAGTCCAAACCCTTTAATGTCTTCCAATGGCTTTGCGTTTTTAAATCGGTCTTTTAAGTTGGGATGATTATTTAGTAGGTGAGTAAATTTTTCTTTTAAGTGTATGTTCTGCTTGCTTATTTCGCTGGAAAGTATTCCTAAACCAACATTGGCTTTGTTGTCTGGCAAAGGGAACACCCAAAAGTAGCCAGGAAGTATTTCTTTGTAAAAATGAAGTTCGATAAATCCGGATTCATTTAGACCTGTTACATTTTTAAAATATTGACGTAGGCCTCCGCTATGGTATTTTTTATCTATTTTGTTGAGACTAAGCTTCCTGTTAACAATAGAATTTGCGCCATCTGCACCGATGATTATTTTTGTTTGAAAAATGGATTGTGAGGTTTCAATAAAAACGGAATTTTCTTTAATTTCAATTGCTTTTACTTTATGGTTTTCAAAAACTTTAATGTTAGGTACCTTTTTAATTTCTTCAGCAAAAAAAGCATCAAAATCTAATCGTTTCATGACAAATCCTGCTGCTTCTTTGTACTTTGGGTTTTTAAAAGGAATATCTAAGCTTTTATGATTTGGTGCAAAAAACCGAACGCCATTAGATGCTTTCTTTGGGTTTTGCTTCAAAAATGCTTCAGCTAGTGCAGAGTCCATCCGGTGAAACTGATTTGTTACATCTGCACTTAGTGCATCACCACAAACTTTATCACGTGGAAAAACGTCTTTATCAAGTACAGCAATCGTTAAACCACTTTCGGCTAATTGATAGGCACTCGCACACCCGGCAGGACCAGCACCTATAATTACCACATCAAATAACCTTGATTCTATCATAGATATTAAAAGCTAAATACATCACAATGTAAAAAAAGAAAAGAAGATAGTTAATTTCAGTTTTTAATTATTTTTTAGAAATACTAGTTATATAACAAATAAACTTGTTTGTTTTTAAGAATGTTATAATGTTTTGTGGATTTATGTGCAAATATTTTTTAAAAATTAACCTACTGTTTAATAAAACTTTGGGTAATTTAGTACTTATGAATTGGAATAAACTGTGCCTTTTACCATTAATTTTATTGTCAAATTTATATGTAACCGCACAAGGCTTAGACACTGAAAAACAATATAATTGGTTTGATAATACCATTGGTGTGGAGAACACAGGGCTATACAATGGCGTAGCATATATTGATATTGAAAAAGCTAAGGGTACATTTAAAAAATTTTTATACCATAATGGTTTTCAATCTGGAAGTATAGATTATGATGGGCAAACCTATTATGATATTACTTTAAAGTATGATGTTTTTAATGATAAGGTAATTCTACAATTAATAGGTGAGAACGGAACTACAATTTTACAACCCTTCAAAGAACTCATAAACTCCTTTAGTATCAAAAATAGGACGTTTAAAAATATAGTAAACAAGACTACTGAAAATGGGGATGCGTTTTCTGGCTTTTATGAAGAGATATTAGAAACCTCTCAACTTGCAGTTTTAAAAAAACATAGAAAAAAAAGACTAAAGCGTATAAGGAGAAAAAAGCTTAGTTACCAATATAAACCTATAAAGTCCTATTATTTTCTTCTTTATCAAGGCAACTATTACTCTGTTAAAAACAAACGGGATTTTATTAAGTTGTTTCCAGATTTTAAGGAAGAAATTAATTCTATAGGGATAGATGGTTCAGTACAAAGAGATAACCCAGATGCTGTTATTCTTGCTTATGCTAAACAAATAAACACACTACTATCAAAAAAACAATAAATAAAGTCCAGATTACATTCAGTATCTTTTTTATGCTACTTTTCTTTGTTCAAGTTAGTGTAGCACAGGATACTAGTACCGTATCAGTTTCATTTAATAATACTCCATTAAAAGAAGCACTAAGCACTATAGAAAAGCAAACAGAGTATCATTTTTTTTACTTAGATAAATGGCTAGAAGGCAAGACAGTAAGCGGGAATTTTGATAATACAACAATGGATACTTTGTTGATCGAACTGTTAGACAAAACAGTTTTAAACTATTATATCACCAAGGATAAGCGAATTATACTTACCCAAAACAGTTTGGTCTACGACAAGCTTCCCGAAGGGTTTTTTCCGACGGAAGAGATAGATACAATTGCAATTGAAAAAGAGGTGACTGAAGCGTATTCTCCAATATTTTACAATCAAGAAAAACCAAAGAAAAGCACACCAATAGAAACGGTACGTATTGGTAAAGAAAACCAAGGGAACTCTCGTAATAGATATACTTTAAGCGGATATGTAACTAATTCATTGACCGGAAAACCTATTGCAGATCTTGCTATTTTAGTACAAGGTAGTAGTACTGGAACCACTACAAGTGATGATGGTTTTTATTCTATTTCATTACGTCCGGGTGTCAGTATGTTAGAGACCAAATTAATTGGTATTGAAGATGTGCAAAAAAGAGTGATTATCTATAATGATGGTAGACTCGATATGGAACTAAATGAAGATTACGAAATGCTAGGGGAGGTTTTTTTAGAAAACGAAGCAGATAACAATGTTACAAAAGCAGAAACCGGTGCAGAAACCATCGATGTAAAAGTAATTAAAAACATTCCGTTGGTTTTAGGAGAACGTGATATTTTAAAGGTAGCAACGACCCTTCCGGGTATTTCAAATGCTGGGGAAGGAGCAACCGGGTATAACGTTAGAGGTGGAAAAGCAGATCAAAACTTAATTCTTTTAGATGAAGGTGTTATTTACAATCCTTCTCATTTCTTCGGAATATTTTCTTCCATTAATCCGTTTACTTCTGGTAATGTGGATATCTATAAAGGGAGTATTCCTGCCGAATATGGCGGAAGACTTTCTTCGGTTTTCGATATTTCTACCCGAGATGCCAACACAGAAAAGTTTTCAGGCGAAGGCTCTATTGGTCCGGTAACGGCTAACTTGACATTAGAAACTCCGATAGTTAAAGATAAAGCTGGAATTATGGCTGGAGTTCGGGCAACCTATTCAGATTGGATTTTGAATTCACTCGATGAAGAATCTTTAAAGAATAGCGAAGCTTCTTTTTATGATGCCATTGTAAAATACAACCACCAAATAAATGAAAATAACGAAATAAAAGCCACAGGGTATTATAGTAAGGACCGGTATAGCATTACTTCAGATTCGTTGTTTGGGTATAGCAACCGGTTGGTTTCTTTACAGTGGAATCATAGGTTTAACGAGGAGAACAAGGGAAGTTTATTGTTGTTAAATAGTGAATATAAATATGATATTGAATACGACGGCCCAACAGATACCGATTTTGATCTAGGCTACAGCATTAACGAAACCCAACTAAAATTAAGATTTGATTCAAAACTGAACAATAAGCACACATTAGACTATGGTATTTCTACAAAATTGTACAATGTGCAACCGGGCGAGATACAACCCTCACAAAATAGTTCTATTGTAGACCCTTTAAAAATACCAAAAGAGAGAGGGTTAGAGAGCGCTGTGTTTTTGTCAGATAACTTTACAGTAAATGAAAAAATAGAGCTTAATGCTGGTATTAGGTATTCAACTTTTGCAGCACTTGGGGAGGCTACACAACGAAGTTATTTGGAAGGTGTTCCGTTAAGTGATGCCACGGTAACCGATACACTTAGTTACAATAATAATGAAACTATTGAAACTTATGGAGGGCTGGAGGGACGTGTTTCTGCACGGTATTCTTTTAACCCAGAGTTTTCGGTAAAAGCGAGTTTCAATAATACTATACAATATATTCATACCTTATCCAACAATACAACAATATCACCTACGGATACTTGGAAGCTTTCTGATTTAAATATTGAACCACAAAGAGCCAACCAATATGGTTTAGGGTTTTATTATAATTTTGACTCCAATAAATACGAAGTAAGCCTAGAAGGATACTATAAAACGTCTAAAAATATTTTAGACTTTAAAACAGGTGCCCAGCTTTTACTAAACGAAAATGTAGAAACAGAGTTATTGCAGGGTGAAGGAAAAGCCTACGGCCTCGAGTTTTTGGTTAGAAAAAAAACAGGGAAGTTAAATGGTTGGTTAAGTTATAGTTATTCTCGTTCTTTTCTTAAATTAGATAGTGAGTTTAAGGAAGAACGAATAAATAACGGTGATTTTTTCCCTTCAAATTATGACAAACCGCACGATATAAGCGTAGTTGCCAATTATAAATTAACAGAGCGTTTTAGTCTTTCTGCCAACTTTGTATACCAAACGGGACGTCCTATTACGTATCCTGTAGGAAGCTATGTGATAAATAACTCCGAATTTGTGCTGTATAGTGACCGAAATGAATTTAGAATACCAGATTATTATCGGTTAGATTTAAGCATTAATTTTGAAGGAAACCATAAATTGGATAAGCTAGCGCATAGCTTTTGGAATATTTCGGTGTATAATGTGTTAGGGCGTAGCAATCCATATTCTGTCTTTTTTGTAACAGATAATGGAGAAATAAAAGCGTATCAAAGCTCTATTTTTTCCATTCCAGTACCAACGATAACGTATAATTTTAAGTTTTAAATTATTGTGAAAGAAGGATTACGACATAAAAATTCAATGTTGAAGCGAGCTACACTCTTTTCAATTGTTTTTGCAGTCTTCTTTCTCCATGGATGTATAGAAGAAATTGATTTTGAAACAGAAACTTTTGAAAGCGCTCTTGTAGTAGAAGCTACTATTACCAATAAAACAAAACTACAGACAATTACACTAAGCCGCACATTTCAATTTGAAGAGGATGGACCTTCGGCCGAAACAAATGCAACAGTATTGGTTTCCGATTCTATGGGAAATGAATATTCTTTTGAAGAAACAGATGTGCCAGGTGTTTACCAATCAACTACTACCTTCTCTGCTCAGCTTGATCGTGATTACGAGTTGTCCATAATAACGGCTAATGGCAGGACCTATGGTTCTAACCCAACCGCTTTAGAAAGTACAACTCAAATTGATGATTTATATGCTGAACGAGAAACTAACGAAAGTGGAGAACTTGGTGTTTCAATTTTTGTTGATAGTAATAACTCAACTGAAGAAGGGACTTATTATCGTTTTGAATATGAGGAGACCTATAAAATAGTTTCCCAGTATTTTACCGATAAAGATTTAGAAGTAGTTACCTACAGTCCGCCAGAAGTGAAATTAGTGCCAAAAAATCGGGAGGAATTTACTTGCTATAATACAGTTCCTTCCACTGCTATACTATTGGCTAATACAAATACGCTTAGCGAAGATCGATTATCTCGGTTTCCAGTACGTTTTTTAAGCCGAGAAAACCCAAAAATTTCCACTCGTTATAGTTTGCTTGTAAAGCAATTAGTAATTTCTAGAGATGCGTATGTATTTTACGAAACATTAAAAAATTTTTCAGATTCAGGAAGTTTATTTTCACAAGTGCAACCAGGATTTATTAGTGGGAACCTTTTTTCAACCACTAATGAAAACGAAAATGTGATTGGTTTTTTTGAAGTAGCTGCTGTTTCATCAAAACGAATATTTTTTAACTATTCAGATTATTTCACACCACAGGATGGATCTTTACCACTTTTTGTAGAGGATTGTGATCTTAAACGCCCTAGATTACAATCATTGGTAAACCTAATAGGAAGTGGAGGAGCAAAGTTTGTTGCAGAACCTTCTGAGCCCGGGAACGAAGAAATAGGCTTTGGCCCTTATTTAATTGCACCAAAACCGTGTGTTGATTGTACTGTATTTGGGACAAATGTAGTACCAGATTTTTGGGAGGAATAATTCATTTTATAATGAAAGTAAAATTACAACATACAATTTTGAAACTGAAGAAGGTCACTTTTTTTTCAGTGATTTTAGCGTTCTTTTTTCTTTACGGGTGTGTAGAAGAAATTGATTTTGAAACAGAAAGCTTTGAAAGTGTTCTTGTAGTAGAAGCTACCATTACTAATGAAACAAAACTACAAACCATTACATTGAGCCGTACATTTCAGTTTGAAGAGGATGGACCTTCGGCTGAAAGTAATGCAACAGTACTAGTAACCGATTCTATGGGGAATCAATATTCTTTTGAAGAAACTGATATGCCTGGCATTTACCAATCAACTACTACTTTTGCTGCCCAGCTGGATCGTGACTATCAATTATCTATAACAACAACCAATGGCAGAAGCTATGGTTCTAGCCCTACAACGCTAGAAAGCATTACCCAAATAGATGATTTATATGTAGAACGGGAAACTAACGAAAGTGGAGATACTGGTGTTTCAATTTTTGTTGATAGTTACAACCCGAATGAAAAAGAAACCTATTACCGTTTTGAGTATGAAGAAACTTATAAAATAGTATCACCTTTAAGAGCTTCACAAAATTTAGAAGTTGTTAGTCTTAATCCTCCAGAAGTGGAGCTTGTACCTAAAACCCGAGAAGAAGAAGTTTGTTATGCTACCAAACAATCTAAATCAATTTTATTAGCATCGACAAACTTATTAGCTCAAGACCGTTTGTCGAGATATGAAGTGCGTTTTATTGAACGTATAAATCCAATTATTTCGCAGCGATATAGTGTTTTGGTAAAACAAAGTTCTATTTCAAGAGATGCGTATCGGTTTTATGAAAAATTAAAGAGTTTTTCAGAATCAGAAAGTCTTTTTTCTCAAGTTCAGCCAGGTTTTATCGAGGGAAATATTGTTTCACTAGAAAATGACACTGAAAAGGTGATTGGAATTTTCAATGTAGCTTCTGTATCTTCACAAAGACTTTTCTTTAACTATTCAGATTTATTTGCCGAAGATGAATCTCCAGGAACTTTTGTAGATGATTGTCTTCTTACAAGACCAGAATTGCCGCTTTTAGTAAATCAAATTGAAAGTGGACTAATAAAGTTTGCTTTAGAACCAACAGGGCCAGGAAACCGAGAAATAGGTTTTGGCCCATATTTAATAGCTCAAACACCTTGTATAGATTGTACTGTATTTGGTTCGAATGTAGTTCCAGACTTTTGGGAAGAATAATTTAATTTTTATATATGAATAAAAAGATTTTACATATTCTATTATTGTTTTTCACAATTGGTACAATTGCTTTTATGCAAGCACAGACTAGTAATCGTGATGCAAGCCAGCATTTCAACACATCAATAATACCAAATGAAAATATTTTTACACATTTAAATACGTCTTTGTTTTTTGTGGGCGAGTATTTGTATTATAAAATGTATGTGCTCAATTCAAAAACCGAAAATGTAAGTACCCTTAGTAAAGTAGCGTACCTTGAATTAATTAATGAAAACAAAGAATCGGTCTTTAAACATAAAATACCTTTGGTTTCAGGAATTGGACAAAGCGATTTTTTTATTCCTACTACAATTCCTTCAGGAAATTATAAAATTGTTTCCTATACCATGAACATGCTATCAAAAAGTCCTGATAATTATTTTCAGCAAGACATTACTATTATTAATCCATATAGAGGAAATCAAAGTACACTTACAAAAAAGAATGATACTCTTTTAAATAATGAGACTAGACCAAAGAATGTTATTGATAATAGCAGCAATAATTCAAGCTTTAGTATCACTACTGATAAAAAAAACTATGCAAAAAGAAGCCCCGTAATCCTACATTTTAAAGGTGAAAGAGGGGAACTTCCGGAGGGAGATTACTCATTATCGGTTAGAAAAATAGATACTGTTGCGCATGTCTCATTAAAACATGCTACAGATTATACAAATCTAGTTTCCGATAACTTTAAACCTCAAAACAAGCTCATAGTGCCAGAGTTAAGAGGAGAAATCCTTACGGGAAAAATAAGCACTAAAGATGAAAGCCAGAAAATTGGAAAACAAAAGATAGCCTTATCAATCCCGGGCGATAATTTTATTTTTGAAATATCTAACGTGGATTCTGAAGGGAACTTCTATTTTAATATCGATAGACCGTATTCAAACAATACCCTAGCATTGCAAGTACTTAATGATTTTGATAATACTTTTGAAATTATAGTAAACGACGAAGCTTCCATAAGTTTTGATACATTAGATTTTAATCATTTTTACATCACACCAGAAATGAAAAATCTGATTGTAGAACGCAGTGTTTACAATCAGGTTGAAAATGCATATTACAGTGTAAAACCAGATACTGTAAAGACAATTCCACCGCATACCTCTATTTATAAAAAAAAGAGTTCCATTTACAATTTAGACGAATACACTCGTTTTCCTACTATGAAAGAAACCATGGTGGAAATAGTAAACGATGCTTGGATAGACTGGCAAAACGGAAAAGGTACTTTTGCAATTAGAGAAAAGGAGAATAGCTTGCGCAGCAATGCCCCTGTTCTTTTACTAGTAGATGGTTTTTTTGTACAGGATCATCAAACATTAATAGATTACAATGCTAATAAAGTAGAAAGCATAGCCATAATGCAAGATAAATATTATTATGGTTCGCAAACTTTTCAAGGGGTAATGGTTGTGGAAACTATTGAAGATGATTTTTACGAAAAACCTTTAAAGAATTATGTTAAGCAAGTTGAAATAGTACCCATTCAACAAAAAAAACAATATTTTAAACAAGTATATTCAAACACGGATAACTCAGAAGCGTCGCAACGTGTACCTGATTATAGAAGACAATTACTTTGGTTGCCAGAACTAGAATTTAACGAATCTAGCAGAAATATTACCTGCTATACTTCAGATATTTCAGGTGTTTATGAAGTTATAATGGAAGGTTTCACTGAAAAAGGACAGCCTATTTTCCTAAAAAAAACATTTACTGTAAGGTAATTATGTTAAAAAATTAAAAAGATCGCATTAATTTTAAAATTTATTACTATATTTATAAAATCATAATTGGGGTGCTAAAGTTAAAACAGCTGAGAATATACCCATTGAACTTAGAGAGATAATACTCATTAAAGAATTATGATAGCAAAGAGAATTAAAATGTGATTTTACATTTTGTTCTCTTTGTTTTTTTTTAAACTACTCACAAACAAAATCATTCCTTTACCTTTTTATCCATTTGTGAACTGATAAAAGGAATTCGTGGTGCTAAAAAATAGCCTGTTAAGCTAGCAAACAAAATAGGAATAAAATAAGTAAACCCAGTTAATGTAGCTAATAGAATAGTAGTACTCATAGGGGTTCGGGTAACACAAGCGTTAACCGATGCCATACAGCAAATAACCGCCAACGATACATCTACGGAAGGAAATACTTGATGTATTAACAATCCTAACGTTGCCCCGACAAAAAATAACGGAATTATAAAACCACCACGCCAACCCGAAGTAACCGTTACTGAAATAGCTATAATTTTAAATATAAGTATAGCAGTTAATAATGTAATAGAGTAATCATTAGATAATAATTCGTTTATTTCGTGATGTCCAAAATATCGTGTTATAGGTAGGTAAAAAGCAATTATCCCCAATATTATACCACCAAGTAATGTTTTTATATAGATGGGGACGTGTAGTTTTCCAAAAATATTCTTTAAAAACTTAGTGCAGAAAATAAATGACCACGCCAGTACCGCAGCTGAACAAGCAAACAGGACAGCAAATAGAAAATCATAAGTCGATTCCATTTCATAAGCGGGTAGCTCCCAAGTAGGGCCGAGTCCTAAATGAATAATTAAAGCAAAAACTACATAACTAAAGCAACTTGCTACAAAAGCAGGGATAATGGCCTTGTAATACTCTACAGCGTGTTTGTGGTGTAATATTTCTAGTGAAAACAAACTTCCACCTAATGGTGCTCCAAACAAAGCGGTAAAACCAGAAGCCATCCCAGCAATACTTAATGAGCGTCGGTCTTCTCCTTTTAAGCGAAAAACTTTCCCTAGCCACGTTCCAGTAGATCCTGTAACTTGTACCAACGGTGCCTCTGGACCTAAACTTCCCCCAGAGGCTACACAAAGCAAGGAAGAAAGAATCATCGATGGATTATTCTTTGGATCCAACTTTCCTTTATTAAAGCGAATGTTGTTGACGATTAACTGTATTTCTCCGGGGTCACCAATAAGATGAATAACAATACCAGCCAATAACCCAGATATTGCCATTGCCGGAATTACTTGCCAGCCTTCAAAAAAAGCAATTTGATGAGTTAAAAACTCTAAAACAATCCAATACACCCCTGCAATAACGCCACCCAGTAATCCTAACAGTGCCCACAGTAAAAAATTTCGGCTAAATAGAAAAGGATTAAATGAAATAGGCCTGTCTAGTATGTTTACATATTCTACAAGCTTTCTTCTTTTTTTAAGTTTCATGGCTTGAACTGTATTTTAAAATAATTGCTGCTTATTGATATTGACGCTGCCAACTGAAAACTGCGTACTGAACACTATTAAAGCTCATCACTCTTTTCCTTTTGCCCACTATTCATTAAATAGGCCTTTAAAAAGTCATCTAAGTCACCATCTAAAACAGCATCGGTATTTCCAGTTTCGTGGCCAGTACGAACGTCTTTAATTAACTTATAAGGATGCAACACATAGTTTCGTATTTGGGATCCCCATTCTATTGCCATTTTGCTGTCTTCTATTTCGGCACGCTGCTCTTGTTGTTTCCGAAGTTCTATTTCGTATAACTGCGATTTCAACATTTGCATGGCTTTTTGGCGGTTTTCTAGTTGAGAGCGTGTTTCAGAATTATGTATAACAATCCCAGAAGGTTTGTGTGTTAAAATAGCTTTAGTTTCAACCTTATTCACGTTTTGCCCTCCAGCGCCGCTACTTCGTGCAAAATCCCATGATATATCTCCAGGACTTACATCAATCTCTATAGAATCATCGGCCAAAGGATATACATACACACTAGCGAAACTAGTATGGCGCTTAGCGTTGCTATCAAATGGGGAGATGCGCACCAATCTATGCACACCGTTCTCGCTTTTTAGCCAACCAAAAGCATATTCGCCGTCAATTTCGAGTGTTACGGTTTTTATCCCGGCTACATCGCCTTCTTGGTAGTTAAGCTCTTTAACTTTAAACCCATTTTTTTCAGCCCACATTAAGTACATACGCATCAGCATACTAGCCCAATCGCAACTTTCGGTACCACCAGCACCGGCTGTAATCTGCAAAACGGCACTTAAATCGTCACCTTCTTCGCTCAGCATGTTTTTAAACTCAAGCGACTCGATGGCTTTTAGGGCTTTATCATAGCGGTTTTCAACGTTTTCCGCCTCGCCTTCGCCTTCTTTAAAAAATTCGTAAATTACTTCGGCATCTTCCGTAAAGTTAACGGCTTCTTCATAATCTTCTACCCACTTTTTTTTATTTCGAAGTTGACGCATAAATACTTCGGCTTCTTGAGGGTTATCCCAAAAATTGGGATCAAAAGTTTTTTCTTCTTCGTTTTGTATTTCTATTCGTTTTCCGGCTACGTCAAAGATACTGCCTCAAAGAATCCAGGCGATCCTTAAGGTCTTGGAGTTGATCGTTCGTAATCATATAGTGTTTGGTTTGTTTAAAATTTCTTTCAGAAAAACAAAAATAGGATTTAACTCGGCAAGCGGAAATTATTTCAGCCTATTTTTATAACTTTAAATCGTACTAACCAAATACATCAATTTGTTATGAAACCTTACTTTTTACTACTTACCGTACTTATAAGTACCATTAGTATTGCCCAAAAAAATACGGAAATGAAACCGAATTCAATTATTTCTGAAATAACTAAAACATTAGATAATCAAAATGTAGAAAATTACTTCTTTACTAATCGCACCTGTTTAGGGGATACTCGAATTATTACGATGAATAAAGAGGAAAAATGTTTTACCAGCGGAAATTTTAGTGAATACTATTTATTTTGGCAAAAAGACGGTGTAACCCATATTACCAAAGCTGATAATTGCGGTGCTTTTAAAAGATTGAAAATCAATGATAACGATATATTTGATTTTTTTCTGAAGCATAAAGAAGCGCTTAAAAATAATTCGGTTAAAGAATACGAAGTAGCAGACCCTGAAAATGTGCCAACACAAAGAACAGAAGTATATCCGTGTTCGCATAAGTTTTCTTTTACAACGCCAATGGGTACCTTTACAAAAAAGTTTAAGGAGTTTGATGTAACAAACGCTTCTAAACAAAGTAATCTCAATTATGAGTATAATCAGCAATTAAAATTAATTGCCCTAGATAAAATGATAGATGCTGTAATTTCAGAAACAGCAGATAAATTAAAAAGACAATAAAATATACCTGCATGAAAATTGACCTACGCAGTGACACCGTCACAAAACCTACAAAAGAAATGTTGCAAGCCATTATGGAAGCCGAAGTAGGGGACGATGTGTATAAAGAAGACCCTACCGTAAACAAATTAGAAAACTATGTAGCCGATCTTTTTGGTATGGACGAAGCCCTCTTTTTCCCAACGGGGAGTATGGCCAATCAAGCTGCTATAAAGCTACATACTCAGCCTAGTGAACAGTTAATTTGCGATAAATGGGCGCATGTTTTTAATTATGAAGGCGGTGGCGCCTCGTTTAACAGTGGTGTGTCTTGTAAATTGGTTGATGGTGATCGTGGAATGATTACCGCTGCACAAGTGGAAGAAAACATCAATCCGCCAGATTTTTACCACAGTCCATTGACTACCTTGGTTTGCTTGGAAAATACTACCAACAAAGGGGGAGGAGCGTGTTACGTTTTTGAAGAAATAAAGAAAATTCGAAAAGTCTGTGATAAACACAATTTGGGGCTGCATTTGGATGGCGCTAGATTAATGAATGCAATCGTAGCCAAAAAAGAAAACCCAAAAGACTACGGGAAAATATTTGATACGTTAACCATTTGCTTAAGTAAAGGAATGGGTACTCCATTAGGAACGCTGTTACTTGGAAAAAAAGAACTGATACAAAATGCCATGCGCGTTAGGAAAGTGTTAGGTGGTGGTATGCGCCAAATAGGCTTTATGGCAGCAGCGGGATTATATGCTTTTGAAAATCATATTGAACGATTAGCAGAAGACCATAAAAAAGCTTCGGAAATAGCTGAGACCTTAAGAAAGCAATCCTACGTTTCAACAGTAGAACCTACAGAGACTAATATTGTTATCTTTTACTTGAATGAAGGCTTTTCCGAAGAAAAGTTTATGGATGACCTACAAAATCAAGACATTGTAATAAGCAATATGGGACAAGGAAAACTTCGTGTAGTAACCCATTTGGATTATACCAATGCGATGCACAAGCGTTTTTTGGAAGTTTTGAGACAATATAAGTAACTAAAAAAAAGCTCCTATATAAGGAGCTTTTTTTAGTTTTAAAGTAAAAAGATGTTTACTCAACTTCTTTCACCTCTGCTCCCGGAGCATTTTTCTTTACAGATTCAATACCGTTGTTCATTCCGCTTTCAGCAGAATACATTTGGCTACTGCCGATAATTTGTCCGTTTGTGGATTTTAAATTGAAATGAAATTTTCCGTTTTTAGCAGTTTTCTTTTCATAACGAGCATCGTCGCCACAATTTTTTTGAATAGACTCAATTCCATTTTTTGCGGATGCCTTTGAGTTATACATTTCACTAGTTAAAATCACTTGCCCGTTACTTGCTTTTAAGTTGAAATGATATTGATCTCCTTTTTTCTTTAATTCGAACATGTTTCTTATTTATAGTTAAACTTGTTTTAAGTACTTAAATATCCGAAAAAAAAACCATACTCTAAAGTTATAACCTATTTCATTACAGAATTTTAATCAATGTTTAACATCAATCATCAGAAAAAAACAGTTATAATATTTGCGCTAAAAATCTAGTATTAATGATGAATACCTAAAAGATATTATAAAATTGACTAACATTAATGTTAAAACAAGTACTTATAATAATAAATCTACGTTGTTTATTTTTATTTGGCATTATATGTGCTTATTTTAACTGAAAACAACAGAAGACTATGAAACGTGTTATCTTAATTGCATTTATTTTTATTACTACAATGGCAACAGCACAGATGAAGAGTAGTAAATTAAATTGGCACACTAATTTGGAAGAAGCACAAACCCTTTCAAAAGAGCTAAATAAACCTACTTTAATATATTTTACTGGAAGTGATTGGTGCGCACCTTGCAAAAAACTCAAAGAAGACTTTTTTGAAAGTCCCGAGTTTAGACATAAAGCAGAAAGTTTAGTGTTAGTTGTAATAGACTATCCTAGAAAAGTAGATTTACTTAGCCAAGAACAACTAGACTATAACAAAACGATAATTAGTAAGTATAATAAGCAACAGACGTTTCCTAAAATAGTAATGCTAAATCCAAAAGGGAATGAAGTGGGTAGTATTTCAGGTTATAGTCCATCACGTGATACTAGTAAACATTTTACTTTTCTAGAAGAGCATATATAATCTAGATTGATAAAACAGTATATAAGAGCCTTGTAAAAATTTTACAAGGCTCTTTTTTATTACTTAAACATATCCATTCCTGGGATATTTGGCATGCCTTCTTTGGCAACGGCACCAATTTCAGCTTCATTAACATCGGTTGCTTTTTTAATAGCTTTGTTGAGATTGACAACTAGATAATCTTCTAATTGCTCTTTATCTTCTAATAAAGAATCGTCGATTTCAATTTTTTTGATTTCTCGATTGGCCGTTATCGTAATTTTTAATAATCCGTCATTGCTTTCTTCATCAAGAAGAACGGTATCTAAGCGTTTTTTAGTTGCTGCTACTTTTTCTTGGGCTTCTTTTAATTTAGCCATCATATCTCCGAACATAACTTTTTGTTTTAGGTTTGGTACAAATTTACTAATTTGCTTAGGTAATAATCAACCTTTTAAAGATGAAAAAACCTATAGTTGTTTCCATGGTATGCCTTATTTTTGCCGTTTCTTGTAAAACAGATAAAACTTCCGAAGAGAATATGGAGATAACCCCACCTAAAGCTGCTAAAATTGCTAAGAATCTTGAAATGCATGGTGATACCCGTGTTGACAATTATTACTGGCTTAACGATCGTGAAAATGAAGAAGTGATTGATTACCTGGAACGGGAAAACGATTTTTATGAAAAGATGACGGAACATACCAAAGCGTTTCAGAAAGATCTTTTTGAAGAAATGAAAAGCCGAATTAAAGAAGATGATGAGTCGGTTCCCTATTTTTATAATGGCTATTACTACATTACACGTTTTGAAACTGGGAATGATTACCCAATCTATGCTCGTAAAAAAGGTTCTTTACAAGCAGAAGAAGAGATTTTGTTTAATGTAAATAATATGGCTAAGGACCATTCCTATTATAACTTGAGAGGAATAAACGTAAGCCCAGATAATAAATGGGTTGCTTTTGGAGTGGATACGGTAAGTAGAAGGCAATATAAACTTCATGTCAAAAATTTAGAAACAGGTGAAATTCTTTCTGAAACAATTGCGAATACTACTGGAGGCTCTACGTGGGCTAATGACAGTGAAACACTATTTTACACCCGAAAAGATCCACAAACGCTGCGTTCTAATGAAATTTTCAGACATAAAAGAGGAACTGAAGCAAGTAGCGATGAATTAATATATACCGAAGAAGACGAAACGTATATTACCTATATATATAAGACAAAATCTGATAAATACCTCGTAATTGGGAGTAATAGCACGTTAACTTCAGAGTATCAAATTCTGGAAGCAGATAATCCAGATGGAACTTTTAAAGTTTTTCAACCGCGTGAAAGAGGATTAGAATACAATATTTCACATTTCGGAGCAGACTTTTATGTGCTAACCAATAAAGACGGTGCGACCAACTTTAAGTTGATGAAAACACCTGAAAACAAAACCCTGAAAGAAAATTGGAAAGATGTTATAGAGCATAGAGAAACAGTGTTGTTGGAAGATATCGACATCTTTAAAGATTATTTGGTGGTAAGTGAACGTAACAACGGCTTAAATAAAATACGTATCATGCGTTGGGACGAAACGGATGATTACTATCTGCCGTTCGATAATGAAACCTATACAGCCTATACCATACAAAACCGAGAATTTGAAACCGATACTTTACGCTACGGCTATAATTCGTTGATTACACCAGCTTCGGTAGTAGATTTCAACATGAAAACTCGCCAAAAGACGGTAAAGAAAGAAGTAGAAGTATTAGGCGGAAAGTTCGAAAAAGATAACTACGAATCTAAGCGTATTTGGGCCACAGCGGAAGATGGCACCAAAATTCCAATTTCGTTAGTGTCTCGCAAAGGAATTAAAAAAGATGGCAGCAATCCATTTCTCTTATATGCTTATGGATCCTATGGTTCCACAATCGATCCTTATTTTTCAACCGTACGCTTAAGCCTAATGGATCGAGGATTTATTTTTGCCATTGCACACGTTCGCGGTGGGGAATATTTAGGAAGACAGTGGTACGAGGACGGAAAACTACTGAAAAAGAAAAACACCTTTACCGATTTTGTAGACGCTTCAAAATATGTAATTGAAGAAGGATATACTTCTGCAGACCATTTATACGCGTCAGGTGGTTCTGCTGGTGGATTATTAATGGGTGCTATTGTAAATATGAACCCAGAACTATATAATGGAGTAATTGCTTCAGTACCATTTGTAGATGTAGTAACTACGATGCTCGATGATACTATTCCATTAACAACAGGAGAATATGATGAGTGGGGAAATCCGAACGAGAAAGATTATTATGAATATATAAAATCGTATTCACCATATGATAATGTGAAAAAGCAGGAGTATCCTAATTTGTTGGTTACAACTGGGCTACACGACTCGCAAGTGCAGTATTGGGAACCAGCAAAATGGGTGGCGAAACTAAGGGAAATGAAGACAGATAAAAACAAATTACTGCTACAGACAAATATGGATGCCGGTCACGGTGGTGCATCGGGAAGGTTCGAAGCACTTAAGGAAGTAGCAATGGACTATGCATTTATACTGGACTTAGAGAACATTAAAGAGTAATTAAAAAAAATAATGTAACTTTGCCTAGTTTTTTAAATGAAGGTATTACACCTGACTTTTACTAACGAAAATTCCCTTTATGAAAGAAGAAATTCAGGCGCATGATAATGTGTTGCAATTAATAGGAAACACTCCTTTAATAAAACTCAACAACATTACGGCGAACATGAAAGGCAACTATTTTGCTAAAGTAGAGGCATTTAATCCCGGTCACTCTTCAAAAGACCGTATTGCCCTTTATATAATTGAACAAGCCGAGAAAAAAGGAATCCTCAAACCTGGAAGTACAATTGTCGAAACCACTAGTGGTAACACAGGTTTCAGTATTGCTATGGTGAGTATATTAAAAGGATACAAATGTATTTTAGCAGTAAGCTCAAAATCTTCAAAAGATAAAATAGATATGTTGCGTACTATGGGTGCACAAGTCTATGTTTGTCCAGCTCACGTTCCAGCAGACGATCCGCGTTCGTATTACGAAGTAGCTAAGCGATTGCATCAAGAAACAGAAGGTTCGGTATATATTAATCAGTACTTCAATAGTTTAAATATTGAAGCACACTATAAAACTACCGGTCCTGAAATTTGGAATCAAACAAAAGGACAGATAACGCATTTGGTGGCTTGTAGTGGTACTGGAGGTACTATTTCTGGTACGGCTCGTTTCCTGAAAGAACAAAACCCAGACATCAAAATAATTGGTATTGATGCTTTTGGTTCGGTTTTGAAGAAATACCACGAAACCCGTGAATTTGATAAAAACGAAATTTATCCTTACAGAATTGAAGGATTGGGGAAAAACCTGATTCCAGAAGCTACAGACTTTAACTCCATTGACAAATTCATAAAAGTAACTGATGACCAAAGTGCTCATACAGCACGAGAGTTAGCAAGAACCGAAGGCATTTTTGCAGGATATACAAGCGGTGCAGCTATGCAAGGCTTAAAGCAGTTGGAAGAGGACGGCGATTTTGGTGAGGACAGTAATATTGTTGTTATTTTTCCAGATCACGGATCACGCTATATGAGTAAAATATACAGTGATGAATGGATGGAGCAACAAGGTTTTATGGACACTGAAGTAGAGCAGATTGCTGCTGTTCAGGTAGTAAAATAACTTTTAAAGGTTAGGCCTTAAAATACCTTACTTTTTAAACTTTTGGATAGGATATTCATTAGTTGTCAATATCTTCAGAAAAAGAATATGGCTATGGGAAGTAATTTCCCTATTTTTGCGCCCTGTATTGAAACAAAATTACTTGATGAAAGATTTATTTGATAAAATTTACAAAGACAAAGGCCCGTTAGGGAAGTGGGCAGAACAAGCTGAAGGCTATTTTGTATTTCCCAAACTTGAAGGTCCTATTAGCAATAGAATGCACTTTAATGGGAAAGAAGTGATTACATGGAGTGTAAATGATTATTTAGGCCTCGCTAATCACCCTGAAGTACGTAAAGTAGATGCCGAAGCTGGTGCCAAATACGGTTCAGCATATCCAATGGGTGCTCGTATGATGAGCGGTCATACCGATCTTCACGAGCAACTACAAAAAGAATTAGCTGCATTTGTAAATAAAGAAGCTTCTTATTTATTGAATTTCGGTTATCAAGGAATGGTTTCTACCATTGATGCTTTAGTTTCAAAAGACGATGTAATTGTGTACGATGTAGATGCTCATGCCTGTATTATAGATGGTGTTCGTTTGCATTTAGGTCAGCGCTTTACTTATAAGCACAACGATATGGAAAGTATCGAAAAAAACTTAAAACGTGCTGAACGAGTTGCTGAAAAAACTGGAGGAGGAATTTTATTGATTTCTGAAGGTGTTTTCGGAATGCGAGGAGAACAAGGAAGATTAAAAGAAATTGCTGCCCTTAAAAAGAAATATACATTCCGTTTGTTTGTTGATGACGCACACGGATTTGGTACCTTAGGAAAAACAGGTGCTGGAGCAGGAGAGGAGCAAGGAGTTCAAGATGATATTGACGTGTATTTTGCCACATTTGCAAAATCTATGGCGAGTACAGGAGCTTTTATCGCTGCAGACGAAGAAATAATAAACTACTTAAAATACAACCTACGTTCTCAAATGTTTGCCAAATCATTGCAAATGCAATTGGTGGAAGGTGCTTTAAAACGTTTAGATATGTTACGCACCATGCCAGAGCTTAAAGAAAAGCTTTGGGAAAATGTAGATGCTTTACAAGGCGGACTTAAAAAACGAGGTTTTGATATTGGTACTACCCAAAGTTGTGTAACACCCGTGTATTTAAAAGGAAGTATTCCTGAGGCGATGGCTTTGGTAAAAGATCTTCGTGAAAATCACGGAATATTCTGTTCTATAGTAGTTTACCCTGTGATACCTAAAGGATTAATACTACTTAGGATGATACCAACTGCATCACACACCATGGATGACATTAACGAAACATTAGAAGCCTTTTCAGCTATACGCGATCGTTTGGAAGATGGAACTTATAAGCGTCTTTCTGCAGCTGTAGCGCAAGCAATGGGTGAATAAACTCAATTCCTATGAAAATAGGAATCTTGGCAAACAAAAAGCATTATTATAAAATTCAAAAAAAAACCACTTCAAAGTTGAAGTGGTTTTTTTAATAAACAATTGTGGTTGGGTTAGTTATAAGTCTTTCCTAAACGTACTTCGTTCTTTATGTTGAACCGGCTCATAGTCTTTCCAAAGAAGTTGCACGGCGGTGTTTTCCTTTAATTCAGGGTTGGTTTCTACGCGCTCAATCCCTTTAGAGTTGAACAAGTGTTGCATTTCTTCAAAAATAATAGCAGTAACACCTTTTCCTTGTAGCTCAGGGTCAATCCCTATTAAATAAAAAGCGGCGATATCATTTTTCTTTTGAGCTTGTAAAAGATGATACCAACCGGTAGGAAACAATCGTCCATTGGCCTTTTTTAATGCTTTACTGAAAGATGGCATAACAATGGAAAAAGCAATAAGTTTCCCTGTTTCATCTTTTATGCACGTGATATAATCTGGATGCACAAAACTGAAGTATTTTTCTTTATAATAGTCTATTTGGTATTGCTGAATAGGTACAAACGTCTGTAAGTCATTATAGGTTTTATTGAGCAAATCGAACATTTTGTCAACATACGGTAGTATTTCCTTTTTGTTTTTGAATCGAATGACGGAAAGATTATACCGCTGTTTTACAATTTTTGAAAACTTAGCTACTTTCTCTTTAATAGAGTCTGGAATACTCAATTTATATTCCACCCAAGTGGCTTGTTTTTCAAAGCCCAATTGTTCAAAGTGCTTGGCGTAATAAGGGTAGTGGTACCACGTTATCATGGTATTCAACTCTTCAAACCCCATAGTAAGGATTCCCGCTTTTTCCATATTTGAAAAGCCAACAGGTCCTTCAGTATATTCTAAATTATGGGCAGCGCCAATTTCAAAAACTTTTTCAAGTAAGGCTTTGGTCACTTCAACGTCATCGATAACATCAAACCAGCCAAATCGGACTTTTTTCTTGTTTTGTTCTTCAACTTCCAGTTGATTAATTATAACTGAAATCCTTCCAGCAATTTTCCCGTCTTTATAGGCTAAAAAATACCAAGCTTCGGCATTTTTAAAAACAGGGTTCTTTGCTTTATCAAGGGTTTCCATCTCGTCTTTAATCAACGGTGGAACCCAATATTTACAGTCTTTATACAATTTGAACGGAAAGGTTACAAATTGCTTTAATTCTTTTTTGTTGGTTACTTTTTTAACTTCAATCATGTGATTTATTACAATTGGCTACCATCTCCATCATCTTCCAAGAGATCTTTTCTTTTGTTACGTTCGTTCTTTTCTTTTTTCTGTTCCTTGTACTTCTTTCTTTTATCACGTCCGCTTTTTCCTTTTTCTTCAATAAACTCGTCTTCGCGATGCATATCAAACCGATAGGCAACACCAAGTCTTGCTCTCCAAAGGGAAGGAGTATCTTTAAAATTTAGGGTGCCAGAAAGGTCAACCTGTAAATCTTTATTTATAAGGACAGCTACACCTCCTCGCAGTAATTGATCGGCATAAAAATCACTTTTTATACCTTGATTTTCTAAGAAAATAGAGAAATACCGATTTGTAGCGTGTGTTAGTGTAAGTATATATCCATATTCGGGATTATCTGTAGTAACTCTATTTACAATAATATTGGTTACAAATACAAAACCTCCAATAAAATTATTTTGTGTAGACACTACAAACTTCGGACTAATAGATTTTTCTGCTTCAGGAGTAAAAGGATTGTCTTCTGTTATGTCAAAATTTGCTCCTGCATAAACAGAAATGGCCGGAATTAAATCGGCCCATTGGATACGGTTATTGGCTTTCCAACTATATAAATTAGGACCTTTTGCTTCGCGGTTGCGGTACGGATCGTACAACAAATATTTAGCCCCTAAGGTGTTGCTTTTAAAATTGGCAAAGTTGCGTTCAAAGTTGTTCGCTCCACGGGTATCTGTTACTTTATTAGATTGAAAGTTACCCATTAAGCTCACCTCAAGTTCTTCTTTTAACACGCCATACCTAATGGCGTAATCCCAAGAAAAAGTATTAGCTTCGGTAAATAACAATCGGTGTTCTTCTTTTCCAATACTTAACCCAGATTCAAATTGTAAAATGTTTGTTCCTACTGAAAAAGCACCTTGAGAGCTGCCAGGCCTATTGGCGTTGAGTATTTCGGTGTATTGTGCCGAAAGCGTCGTGGTTGCTACAAAAGCTACTAGGAAAAAGTAAACAATTCGGTTGTTCATCATTGTTTTGGGTTTGATTCAAAGATATAAGAATTTATCATTTATTTAATAAATTGCTTTCGTCTTTTTATAGGGGTTTATGTATTTTTGAACTCTATGATTACGTTTTTGAAAACGATATTAATTATCCTTCTGGTATTTTTCGGGTTAAAAGTTTTAATCCGTTGGGCTACACCGTACCTAATGAAGTATGTGGCCAAAAAAGCAGGGCAACGTTTTGAGCAAGCTTTTAACGGAACCCAAGGGAACCCTAATTCGAAAAAAGAAAAAGAAGGTAAAGTGACAATCGATAAAGTACCAAATAGAAAAAAATCACAAAAATCTACAGTAGGGGATTATGTGGATTACGAAGAAGTAGAGTGATTTAAAAAAAATCATATTCGTATGATTTCTGTCTGTTTGTAAAATTCTTTTTTAGTATAAATACTGCAAGAATATAGACTTTAGCGCTTCAGTTTTATAATAACCTATATCTCATACTCTTTTAGCACAGCGATCTTTTTCTATTTATATCTAAAGATGTATATCCAATTGTAGCATATTTTTGTTAATTTTCACACTTCAAAAAAATTGACAGTGGCTATGAAGCATTCGCTTAAAAAATTTCTACCGCATCTTATAATTTTCATTCTTTTTATTATTGCTTCGTTGGCTTATTTTAGCCCTGTTTTGCAAGGGAAAACTATTTTTCAAAGCGACATTGCTCAATACCAAGGAATGGCTAAGCAATTAAAGGATTATCGTGCTGAAACTGGAAATGAAACGTATTGGACCGATGCTGCTTTTGGCGGTATGCCCACTTACCAGTTAGGAGCTAAATATCCTCATAATTATATTAAAGATTTAGATCTTGCCATTCGGTTTTTGCCGCGACCAGCAGATTACCTGTTTCTATATTTTATAGGCCTCTACATTTTATTATTAGTATTAAAAGTTGACTATAAACTTGCTTTTCTAGGAGCATTAGCCTTTGGCTTTTCAACCTACCTTATTATAATTCTCGGCGTGGGGCATAATGCCAAAGCCCACGCTATTGCGTATATGCCATTGGTATTGAGTGGGATTTTGTTGACCTTTAGGGGTAAATTTCTGTATGGTTTTTTATTAACCACAGTTGCGATGGGACTCGAATTGGTTTCCAATCACTACCAAATGACTTATTATCTTCTGTTCTTGGTTATTTGTATTGGAGTTGCTTATTTAGTTGATGCTTTCAAGAAAAAAATGCTTCCTCATTACTTTAAGGCTTTAGGTGTTATGGTACTTGGAGTTTTAATTGCTGTCGGTCTCAATGCTACTAATATTTTAGCCACAAAAGAATATGCCGATACTTCTACCCGAGGAAATAGTGAATTAACGATTAACTCTGATGGTTCGCCTAAAGATAACGTAGACGGACTTGATTTTGATTATATTACAGAATACAGCTACGGAAAACTAGAAACATTAAATCTGTTTATTCCAAATTTCATGGGAGGTGGTTCTGGAGATCCGTTGCCTCAAGACGGCGCAACTAAAGAAGCTTTATTAAAAATGGGAGCATCGCCACAGGAAGCTAGCCAGATTTTAAATCAATTACCCACCTATTGGGGAGATCAACCCATTGTAGCAGCACCAGCTTATATTGGAGCGGTGGTTATCTTTTTAGCTGTTTTGGCCTTGTTTTTAGTGAAAGGACGTCTAAAATGGTGGGTAACAGCTGCATTTATATTGAGTTTGTTCCTTTCCTGGGGGAAAAATCTTAGTTTCTTGACGGAATTTTTTATTGACTACGTTCCGCTATACAGTAAGTTTAGGGCGGTATCATCTATTCAAGTGATTATGGAACTGATTTTGCCAATTTTAGCAGTAGTGGGATTACACCAATTTTTCAGCGGCTTTGAACGCGATGAAGAAAAAAAGAAAGCTTTGTTATACAGCGCCGGAATAACAGGTGGAGTAGCATTAGTATTTATTCTATTTAAATCGACACTGTTAGATTTTTCCAATTCATTTTACGATGCAAACATTCGTGAAAGCTTGAGTTTGCCAGTTCTCGACGCGGTAAGAGAAGATAGAGCAGCCATGTTGACTTCAGATGCTATCCGGTCGTTAATCTTTGTTTTACTTGCAGGAGCTACATTATGGTTCTTTTTAAAGGGTAAACTGAAAGAAATAGGAGTAATTTCAGTACTCGCTGTTTTAATTGTGATTGATCTTGTAGGAGTGGATAGGCGATACGTAAACAATGACGATTTTGTTCAGGCACGAGTTATGGAACAACCGTTTCAGAAAAACGGAGCGGATTTGCAAATCTTAAAAGATGATAGTAATTATAGAGTATATGATGCTACCACCAATGCATTTAATAGCGGTCGCGCCAGTTATTATCACAATGCATTGGGAGGTTATCACGCTGCTAAACCAGGTAGAATGCAAGACCTTAATGAATTTTATATAAGCAGAGGAAATATTGGGATGCTCAATATGCTAAATGTAAAATATATTATTACTCAAGGTGAAAATGGGGGAGCAGTGGCACAGCGAAATCCCTACGCGAATGGCAATGCTTGGTTTGTTGATAATGTGATTTTGGCAGATAATGCAAACGATGAATTATTGTTATTAGATAGTTTAGACACCAAGAAAACAGCTATAATTCCTAAGAAATTTAAAAATGAATTACCTGTTGAAAAGATAAGTCGTGATAGCTCTGCTACGATTGATTTAGTAAAGCACGAGCCTCAACATTTAATGTACGAAACTGCTACAAAATCTCCACAACTGGCTGTGTTTTCTGAAATATATTATCCACACGGTTGGAATGTATACCTTGATGGGGAGCCAACTGATTATTACAGAGCTAATTATGCGTTACGGGCGATGACCATTCCGGAGGGTTTACATAAAATAGAGTTCAAGTTTGAGCCTAAAGTTATACAAACAGGAAGTACTGTAAGTTTGGTTAGCACCCTTATTTTTGTCCTATTGTTGATAGGAGGAATATATTTTAGTTTTAAACAAAATAAAACTGAAATTGACAATACCTAATTGGTTATGAGAAAAGTCTTAATTATAACCTATTATTGGCCTCCAGCAGGTGGACCAGGCGTTCAACGTTGGCTTAACTTTGTAAAATACTTTAAAGAATTCGGGATTGAGCCAGTTGTCTATGTGCCAGAAAACCCTCATTACCCATTAATTGATACAAGCTTTGAAGCCGATGTACCCAATGATATAGAAATTCTGAAACATCCCGTAAACGAACCCTATAAGTTTGCTAAACTACTCTCTAAAAAGAAAACATCACAAATAAGTAGTGGGATTATTTCTGAAAAAAAACAATCTACTGTAGAGAAGCTGTTACTTTTTATTCGTGGAAACTTCTTTATTCCAGATGCTCGGGTAGGGTGGGTAAAGCCTTCTGTAAATTTTCTGAAAACATATCTTTCAGAAAATTCAATCGATACAATAATTACAACGGGACCACCACACAGTCTTCATTTAATTGGTCTTGAATTACAAAAGAAAACAAAACTTCCGTGGATTGCCGATTTTAGAGATCCGTGGACGACCATACATTATCATAAATCGTTACGGCTTACTAAAGCTTCAGAAAAAAGGCATAAACAATTGGAAGCTGAAGTTTTAAAAAGCGCTGACTTAATTACAGTAACCAGCCCAACGACCAAAAAAGAATTTCAGGAAATTACTAAAAAACCGATTGAAGTAATTACAAACGGATACGAAATTAGAGAAAAAATCACACCGGAACTTGACATCAAATTTTCCATTGTACATGTTGGTTCTTTATTAAGCGAACGCAATCCTTCTGTTCTATGGAACGTACTTTCAAAATTGGTTTCAGTAAATGAAAAATTTGCTGCTGATTTTCAATTAACACTCGCAGGAACTATAAGTGAAAGTGTGGTTGAAAGCATTAAAAAGCAAGGATTAAAAGATAATTTAAGGTTGCTAGGTTATGTTTCGCATTCTGAAGCTTTACAAATGCAGCACAATGCTCAGGTACTTTTACTTCTTGAAATAGACCGCCCAGAAACCCGTGCTATCATTCCAGGTAAGTTGTTTGAATACTTGGTGGCAAAAAGGCCTATTATTGCTTTGGGGCCAAAAGGGAGTGATATTGAAAAGCTAATTATAGAAACTGAAAGCGGTCAGTTTTTCAACTATTCAGAAAAGGAAAAACTGAAGTCTAATATTTTACAATTATATTCTGAATATAAAAAAGAAGCATTAGGAGTGAATTCAAAAAATATTTCAAAATACAGTCGTAGAAGCTTGACGAAACATATGGCTGAAGTTATACAAAAGGTTGCTGGGTAATAAAATGCGAAACCCCCGCTAAACTTTCGCTTAACAGGGGTTTCTAACTAACCAACCAAAAACTTTTATTATCCGCGGCCTCTTTGTCTACTGTTGCTTGAAGACGATCGGCTACTTTTACTAGTTCCACTAGAATTAGATCTTTTTACCGAGCTGCTGCGTTTTGCAGTACTTCTTTTTGGAGTACTAGAACGGTAGGTTTTATTATTTGTACTTGTTCTTTTATTTTGTGAAACAGCCTTTCTTTTATTTGAACTGCTTGTACGTTTGTTTATACTTTGAGTTCTATTAGTACTCACTTTTCGAGGCGTGCTACTTCGTGAAACACTTTTTGTATTACTCGTGGTTGTTCGACTTCTATTATTTATAGTCGATTTAGGTTTAGAGCTTCTAGTAGAACTTGTTTTAGAAATTACATTACGACTAGAAGAGCTATTTCGATTATTACTAACGGTTGACTTCCGTACAGTACTTGATCTTTTCGTATTGTTACTAGAAATAACATTTCGTTTATTACTAGATGACGAACTTCGCACCGTTTTTGTATTCCCCCGAGAACTTGTTCCTTTAGCAACTGATGCACGATTATTAGTACGTGTAATGTTACTTCTATTCACGTTATTTCTGCGTGGGTTCTCTGTGGCGTAGGTATTACGTCGGTTTGGGTTATAATCACTACGTTTTGTTACACGACCATTTTTATAATGTGTACGACTACCTGGACGATAAAAGTTTCTTCTACTATTGTTGTAGGCTACACGATGTCTATTGTTATAATACTTTCTATGCTTTACCCAACTATAACGGTGTGGACTATAATATCTTCTATAAGGATTATCATATACAACACAGTTTGAATAATACGGTCTTGCATAATATACGTGCCATGGACGATAAACATATCTTGGAGTCCATAAATTTATATATCCAGTAACGTGCGAAAAATGCCCGTAATGGTTATAAACTACATGTAAGCCTCCAACACGCACAATACGTCTGTCGTTATAGCGTATTTCGGTATTACCTACTTGGGCTACACGGCCGTATTCGTCATAATAAATAGGAATTTCTTCCACTTGAATCACGGCACCATAATCATCATATTGTACATATGCTTCATAATCATATCCGCCGTTAAATGAAATATTTACATTTCGTGTATTTACGTTTACATTTACATTACTCCGGTTTTGACCTAAATACACAAAATCAAACTGACCATCTGGAAATACTGAAAATTCAACATCTCCTTCTACAAACACATACGATTTTCCATCGTAACTGTAATTTGCAATTTCTTCTGAAGCGTTACTTTTTGCTGTTGCAGTAAGACTTACTAGAAAAATACTGAATAAGAATAAGGTTACTTTTTTCATAATAGAGGTTTTTAAGTTGTACTTGCTTTAAATTTTTGGTCAGCTCGGTACATTTATTACGAAACAATCATCGTGCCAAGTTTTGTAACCAGTTGATTATCAATTAATGTTATGTTGATGAGTTTACTGTTTTTATTTTTTCAACTTCAATCCCTAATGTCTGTTTATTGCTAAGGAAAGGATAGAATAAATAAAACCCCGGCTTTTCTTGTAAAAGAAACTCCGGGGTTTAACTAAAAACTAATCGATAAAAAACTAAATATTTCTTATTTAATAGCTTTCAATCTTTATGCCAAAAAATAGTACTGATTAAATCTTCTCTTTTAGATAAGTAGCTGTAAATGATTTTTTGTTTCTCGCTACTTCTTCAGGAGTGCCTTCTGCTACTACTTGTCCTCCTTTTTCACCACCTTCTGGGCCGAGGTCTATAATATGGTCGGCGCATTTTACCAACTCCATATTATGCTCTACAACGATAACGGTATGGCCTTTTTCTAATAAAGCGTAGAATGATGCCAACAGTTTTTTGATATCGTGAAAATGAAGCCCAGTAGTAGGTTCATCAAAAATAAAGAGGGCTTTATCCTTTGTGGTACCTTTAATTAAAAAGGATGCCAGTTTAATACGTTGCGCCTCACCACCTGAAAGGGTAGAGGAGCTTTGACCTAATTGTACATATCCTAAACCTACATCTTGCAGAGGCTTTAATTTTTTGGTTATTTTTTTCTCTTCGTGTTTTTTAAAGAATGAAATAGCATCATCAACCGTCATGGTTAGGATATCATCAATATTCTTATTTTCAAAATTCACTTCTAGAATCTCTTTTTTGAAGCGTTTGCCATTACATGTTTCACATTCTAGATGTACATCGGCCATAAACTGCATCTCTATTGTCACTTCGCCATCACCTTTACACGTCTCACAACGCCCGCCATCTACATTAAAACTGAAATGCTTGGCTTTATAGTTTCGTATTTTTGAAAGTTTCTGTGATGCAAATAGATTCCTTATATCGTCATATGCTTTTATATACGTTACAGGATTACTTCGGCTCGAACGACCAATTGGATTCTGATCAACAAATTCAATGTTCTTGATGTTGTTGAAATTTCCTTTTAATTCTGAAAACTGACCCGGTTTTTCACCATAGCCACCAATTTTTCGTAGCATAGCTGGATATAGAATCTTCTTAACCAAGGTACTTTTACCACTTCCTGAAACACCGGTGACAGCTGTAAAAACACCTAACGGGAATTCTGCGTCTATATTTTTTAAATTATTTTGCCGCGCACCGATTACTTTAATGCTTTCTTTCCAACTGCGGCGTTTTTTAGGAACTTCAATCTCCATGGTGCCATTTAAGTATTTTGCTGTAAGGGAATCAGATTTCAAAATATCTTTAAACGTTCCGGTTGAAACTACTTCACCGCCAAAGGTTCCTGCTTCTGGACCAATGTCTATAACTTCATCGGCAGCTTTCATAATATCTTCATCGTGCTCCACGACAATAACGGTATTACCTAAATCCCGTAAGGATTTTAAAACTTCTATTAATCGCTCAGTATCTTTTGGATGCAGACCGATGCTGGGCTCATCAAGAATATACATGGAGCCGACCAAGCTACTGCCCAACGAAGTGGCTAAATTAATTCGTTGTGATTCTCCTCCGGAAAGCGTGTTACTTTTTCGGTTCAGAGTCAGGTAGCTCAGTCCGACATCCATTAAAAATTGAAGACGGTTGTTTATTTCAAGCAACAGCCTTTTGGATACGTTCGTATCGTATTCGTTTAATTGTAATTCTTTAAAAAAGATAGCTAACTTTTCAAGTGGAAGCTCCACTAATTCTTGAAGGGCTTTTCCGCCCACTTTTACATAGCTTGCTTCTGGACGTAGTCGTTTTCCGTTACAAACATTACATTTTGTTTTACCACGGTAGCGAGAAAGCATGACTCGGTTCTGTATTTTATAACTTTTCGATTCTAAAAAAGAAAAGAAGTCGTTTAAGCCTTCAAAGTATTTATTTCCGTCCCAAACCAATTGTTTTTGTTCTTCAGTGAGTTCGAACCAAGGTTTGTGAATAGGGAAATCGAATTTATATGCGTTATTGACCAATTGGTCTCGGTACCAACTCATACTATCACCGCGCCATGGAAAAATTGCGTTTTCATAGATAGAAAGTGACGTATTAGGTATCACCAAGTCGTCATCAATGCCAATTACATCTCCGTAGCCTTCACAATTGGGGCAGGCTCCGTAGGGATTGTTAAAACTGAAAAGATGTACGTTCGGTTCTAAAAAAGTCATCCCATCGGCCTCAAAACGATTATTGAACTCCTTACTAGAATTATCACTTAGTTTTTCAATGTATAATTCACCTTTTCCTTCGTAGAAAGCCATTTCAATAGCGTCGGCTAAACGATTATAAAAGTCTTCGTCATCTTTGGTAATAATACGATCTACAACTAATTGAAGTTTTTTTGAAATTTGTTTGTCCTCCAATTCATCAATACGAATTACCCTATCTTTATTTTTTACCCGAGCATATCCTTGTTGGGCTAATGCTTGAATTTTGTTCTTCATCGTGCGTCCTTCTTCTAAAAAAATAGGAGCGAGGAGGAGCATTTTTTCACCTTCTGAAAAGGATTTAATGTAATTTATAACATCGGTTACCGTATCTTTTTTTACTTCATCTCCAGAAATTGGTGAAAATGTGTGGCCAATTCTAGTGTAAAGAAGTTTTAGGTAATCATAAATTTCGGTTGAAGTACCTACCGTTGAACGTGGATTAGTGGAATTTACTTTTTGTTCAATGGCAATAGCCGGAGCAATCCCTTTAATGGAATCTACTTTTGGTTTATCTAATCGCCCTAAAAATTGGCGAGCATAGGAAGAAAGACTTTCTACATAACGACGTTGACCTTCAGCATAGAGGGTATCGAAGGCTAAGCTGGATTTACCACTTCCGGAAAGACCGGTTATTACTACTAATTTATTTCTGGGTATAGCAACATCAATATTTTTTAGATTATGAAGTTTTGCTCCCTTAATTAGGATGTTCTTTTTAGTATCTAAAGTGTCAATATTCAAAATAAAAGATTCTTTTTAGGTAAGATTTTGCAAAGATACTACATAGAAATGGGGATTACACATGTGCCGATATTATAATTTTTTTAGGAAAATTTTATGTTTTATTTGCATTTCACGTTTCTTTGTTGTTATATTTACGGCTCACAACGACAATTTTAAAATTTATTGCCTATAGCATATTATTACTTTTTACACTAAAAACCAAAACGACTAAATAGCCTTAACAAGGCTAGTTGTTAACTTAAAAAGTATTGATATGAAAACGAACACCCATACGGATGCAGTATTGGTTAGTGCTTACATAAATGGTGATGAATCTGCACTCTCTCATTTAATTACCCGCCACAAACAAAGGATTTACAGTTTTATTTATTCTAAAGTCTATAATAGAGATGTCACTGAAGATATTTTTCAGGATACTTTTATAAAGGTTATTCGCTCTTTAAAGCGAGGTAAGTATAACGAAGAAGGAAAATTTTTACCTTGGGTTATGCGTATTGCTCATAATTTGGTTATAGATTATTTCAGAAAAAATAACCGCATGCCAAAATTTGAAAATAAAGACGATTTTAATATTTTCTCGGTACTCTCCGATGGCGCTTTAAATGCAGAAAAGCAAATAATAAAAGGGCAGGTAGAGAACGATGTTAGAAGGTTGATTGAAGAGCTACCCGAAGACCAAAAAGAAGTGCTCGTTATGCGTATTTATAAAGAAATGAGCTTTAAAGAAATTAGCTTACAAACCGATGTAAGTATTAATACGGCATTAGGAAGAATGCGATATGCACTTATTAACTTGCGGAAGGTAATTGATAAGCATAATATTGTGTTGACAAATTAATACAATAAATTGTTTTTTTGGGCGTTAATAAATAACATTAACCACAAAACGACTCTTTATGCAAAAAATGTACTCTAAAACCTCACACCAGGAGCAGGTGGATAAACTGGCTCCTAAAGTTGAAACAATTAAGTTTCTTCTAGACTATTCAAAGGCTTTAAGTGTTAACGATTATTATAATTTGAAGTTTGAAGCACTTCTAAACTAAACTTTGTTAAGAGCCCCGAATTAATTTTCGGGGTTTTTTATGTCTTATTTTTTCTTCTTTTTATAATATTCGTTCAGAACTGTTTTCCTACCGATTGTTTTAGTAATAATATCTTTTTCCAAATCCCAACCACGTGCTGGTGAGTAATGACGTCCGTACCATATTATTTGTAAATGAAGTTCATTCCATAAATCCATTGGGAAGAGTCGTTTGGCATCCTTCTCAGTTTGTGTTACATTTTTTCCCGTCGTAAATCCCCAACGGTATAATAGCCTATGTATGTGTGTGTCTACAGGAAACGCAGGAATATTAAAAGCTTGAGACATCACTACACTAGCGGTTTTATGGCCAACGGCAGGAAGCGATTCTAACGCTTCAAAATCTGCTGGAACTTTCCCGTTATAGCTTTCGATTAAAATTTCAGAAAGACCGTGGATTCCTTTAGATTTCATAGGCGACAAACCAACTGGCTTGATAATTTCCCGGATTTCTTCTACCGATAGTTTTACCATATCATAAGGATTGTCTGCGACTTCAAACAGTAAAGGGGTTATTTTGTTCACTCGAACATCGGTACTTTGGGCAGAAAGTAAGACTGCAATCAAAAGTGTATATGGGTCTTTATGATCTAGAGGAATTGGTATTTGTGGGTACAATTCTTTTAGTGTCTTGATTACAAAGTCAACCTTTTCCTGTTTCGTCATTTTTTGCTTATTTTTAAACAAAAATAGCAAATGAAAACCTTACAAGAAGGGGACAAAGTCCCAAATTTTACTGTTAACGATCAAGAAGGGAATCCGGTATCACTTACCGATTATAAAGGCTACAAGTTGGTGGTTTTTTTCTACCCAAAAGCAAACACACCTGGTTGTACTAATGAAGCTTGTAACCTTAGGGATAACTATGAAGAACTTAAGAATAAAGGCTACAAATTGTTGGGAGTAAGTGCGGATAGCGAACGCAAACAGAAAAATTTTAAAGAAAAATATGATTTCCCCTTTCCGTTATTGGCAGATGAAAACAAAGAGGTAATCAATACATTCGGCGTTTGGGGACCTAAAAAATTTATGGGTCGGGAGTATGATGGTATTCATAGAATGACATTTATTGTTGATGAAGAAGGAAAAGTAGAACGTGTTATTTCAAAAGTAAAAACGAAAGATCACGCTGCGCAAATTTTAGATTAATATTCTTTATAACAATAAAACGGCTAGTTTTTAAAATATAAAACCTAGCCGTTTTTTTATAATCTATATATCTATTTGGAAGTTTTTGCGTGGTAACTGAATAATTCTTTTTCGTGAATAATTTCAGAAACACCAGGGGGAAGCATTTCTTCCCAATTTTCCTCACCGTTTTCTATCATTTCTAATACTTCGCGAGAGAAGATGTTTAAAATGTTTGGATTGTAATCTTTTATATCCACTACTTTACCATTGTACTTGAAGAATTTGTATAATTCTTTCATTCTTGGATGTACTTTCAAGTTTTCGCTGGTAGTATATTCACCTGTTTCAGGGTCGCGCATTGGGTAGAGGTATACTTTAAGATCTTTAAAGAATAACTTCCCAAAGGCCTCTAGAATACCACCACTTAAATGACGGTAGTATTTTTCATCAAAAATATCGACCAAATTATTTACTCCCATGGCTAATCCTAAACGCATTTTGGTGTATCGTGAAAAATATTCCACCAATTTGTAATACTCTTGAAAATTAGAAATCATTACTGTATGCCCAAGAGAACAAAGCAGTTTAGCTCGATCCATAAAGTCTTCTTCGTCAATTTCACCTTCTGCACGAAGGTTGGATAGTGTGATTTCAAAGATAACTTCGGTACGCTCTTTTTCAACTTTTCTCTCTTGTAAAAACATCTCGTATGAGTTTTCATACATATCGATGTTTACTTTTGTTACTGGACGAAAGCTTCCGCGAAGCGCTAAAATGTTCTTTTTGTAAAGAATTCTAGCTGGTAAAATGTTGTTTCCGTCAGGACCGAACATAATAGCTTCGGTCATTCCGTTTTTAATAAGCTGTAAACTCATTAAGCGGTTATCAACTTTTTCAAACTTAGGTCCGGAAAAATTTATCGTATCAATTTCAATTTTATCTTTATCAATGTGGTCGTATAAATAGCGTAATAACTTTTTAGGCGTGTCATACTTATAATAGGCACCATAAATTAGATTAACACCAAGAATTCCCAACGTAATTTGTTGTAATAATGCTTCATTTTCATGAAAGCGAACATGTAGCATAATTTCGCTATAATCTTCATTAGGATCTACTTGGTATTTAATGCCAACCCAACCGTGACCTTTATATTTTTTAGCAAAATCAATAGTTGCCACCGTATTTGCATACGCGAAGAATAGTTTATTTGGATGCTTTTTTCGGGCTATTCGCTGTTCGATAAGGTCTATTTCGTGCGAAAGCATTTTTTTGAGTCGGGATTCTGTAACGTAGCGTCCATCTTCTTCTTCTCCATAAATGGCATCGCTAAAATCCTTATCATAAGCCGACATGGTTTTCGCAATCGTGCCGGATGCACCGCCTGCTCTAAAAAAATTCCGAACGGTTTCTTGTCCAGCACCTATTTCAGCAAAAGTTCCGTAGATATTTTCATTCAAATTTATTCGAAAAGCTTTACTTCTAATGGAAGGAATGTTTTCAAACTCTTTGTCTCCTAATATAGTATCTGGCATAGTTACCCTTTATTATGAATGGTACTAACAAAGGTAAGAAATACCGTAGCTATTCAAAAAAAATACTGTTATTTTTGTGTGAATGAATTCGCAATTTACCGTAACATTTTTGGGCACCGGAACTTCACAAGGTGTCCCCGTAATAGGAAGTCACCATCCCGTTTGTAAAAGCAACGATCCCAAGGATAAACGTCTTCGGGTTTCCGTGTTATTGCAATGGAACAATTATAATTATGTAATTGACTGTGGACCAGATTTTCGATATCAAATGCTTAGGGAAGGCGTGACATACCTAAATGGAATATTATTGACTCACGAGCATAGCGACCATACAGCTGGGATAGATGATATACGCCCGTTTTATTTTAAACAAGGGAACATCCCTTTTTATGCTCACAAGCGGGTTTTTAAATCGCTTCACGATCGCTTTGCCTATATATTTGAAATTGAAAATAAATATCCAGGTGCACCAACTCTCGATGAAATAGAAATAGATAAAGACACTTCTTTTATTATAAGCGAAAAGAAAGTAACTCCCATTGAAGCCATGCACCATACGCTACCTGTTCTAGGGTTTCGGGTTGATGGGTTTACATATTTAACTGATGTTAAAACAATTTCTGAAGAAGAAGTAGAAAAAATTAAAGGAACAAAAGTACTGGTGGTAAATGCGTTGCGGGAAAAAGAACACTATTCGCATTTTAATTTAGCAGAAGCATTAGCCTTTATAGAGAAAATAAACCCTGAGCGTGCTTATTTAACCCATATAAGCCATTTAATGGGCTTTCATGAAGAAGCGTCAAAACAACTGCCAAAAAACGTTTTTATGGCATACGATACATTGAAAATTAAAATATAGTTATGAGAAAGAAATTATATATGTACTTGTTCTTTTTTGCTTTATTGTTCATCATATTTCAATATATGAACGAAAAGCAGATATATGAATCACAAGAAAATGACATAGCTCTGCTGAAAAGTAAGGTTGATAAGTATGAAAAAGTCAATGATTCTTTAGCTAGACAATTAATGGACGTAAATTATTTTACGCTTCAAGGAAATGACAACGCTATGACTTATTTTGAAGAAGTTGGATATGAAGCTTCCGATATTGAAAACCAGGTGAAAGAACACATTTACGATCTTAATGGTAAAAAAGGTAAAAACCCTATTGTTCCTTATGATGGAATAGAGGGGAAAATGAAGATAAACAAAGTGAAGTTTTTAAATCACCGATGGATTGTAGCCGATTTTACCGACGGTACCTACTGGGGCGAAATGGTTTTGGAATATTACATGAACGAAGATGAAAGTATCGACCTAAATGTTATTGGCTCATTGTTGTATGGCAAGTAATATTCAATAAACAATTTATTTTATACGCTATCTGGAAACCGTCTTGTAACTCTTACTTCTCAATGCAATTAAACCTAAAATAGGACCTATAGCTAGTATTGTATAAATAGCATTTGAGTCAGTCAACGCTATCATTTCTGTAATAAATTGAATGCTAAGTATCGTTATTGAATACCCTATGCAATTAACAATTGTAAGTGCAGTCCCTTTTATTTCTTCAGGTGCATTTTGAGCTACTAATGTTGATAAAAGCGGAGAGTCTGCAATAACAACCATTCCCCAAAAAATGAGAAAAGCAATGAACAAGCTTTCATATTCGCTATTAAATAGCAATGGAGAAATTAGGCAGCATCCACAAGATAACAGTAATGCAATGAATGCTATTTGTTTGATACCTGCTTTTTGCCCAAGATAGCCGCTGAATACGCAGGCCAAACCACCAATTCCGATTATTAAGAATGATAAAAGAGAAACATTGAATAGTACTTGAGTATGTTCTGTGCTATACTTTTTAAGCATGATGGGCACAAAAGCCCAAAATGCGTACAACTCCCACATATGACCAAAATAACCAAAAGCAACAGACCGAAATTTTTTATTACGGAATACGCTAAAAAAAACAAATAAATCTGCTCGTTGGCTGGGCTTTCTATATGGACCATCAGGTACCATAAGTATCATTAACAAGCCACCTACCACCGCAAGTGATGAAGTTGCCATAAGTACAGATTTCCAGGAATATAAATCAGTTATCTCTTTTAGCAAATGTGGAAAAGCAGTCCCAATTACCAATGCACCAACTAAAAACCCAAGTGATTTTCCCAGTCCTTTTTTATAATAATCTGCAGCTATTTTCATTCCTACTGGATAAATACCAGCAAGAAAAAAACCTGTAAAGAAACGAAGTAGGAGTAAACTCATTAAATTGTTGCTTTCCCAGATTATTCCTAAATTAAACAATGACCCAAGTAAAGCACTGATTAAAAATACTTTTGAAGGTGAAAATCGGTCAGCTATAGTCAAGATGGCAAAACCCAATGTGCCAATAATAAATCCAAACTGGACTGCCGAGGTTAAATGTCCTAAAGCACTTATGTTAAGATTGAAATTTAGTACGAGATCATTTATCACACCATTTCCCGCAAACCAAAGTGAGGTACAGCAAAACTGCGAGATTACAATTACTGGAAGTATTACCTTAGGTTGTTTCAAGTATATTGTGTTTAAAGTGTTTATGGGTGTAATTGTATATCCTTGTCTAGGCAGTCACTTCTCCTTTTTAATAGGCTGAGCAAGTTAAAAAATAAGATACTAATTTTAAGAAACTGAACTATTGTTTTTCAAGGGATAGGTAGTTGTAAAAAATTATTATTCGGTAATCTTATTAAATCTTTGATTTAGACCATCTATAAACTGATGTGTTCTTTTTTCAAATCCTGTTATAGTCCCTAGACTATCTCTTGTGAAATGAAACCAGAATTCAGCGTCTGTATCAAAAAACAAATCTTTTCCGTACGCATAAATAGGGATGGGATCTCGGACTATATTTCGTCTCCCTACCTGAAACTTTAAAGTATCATTTTCAATTACGATGTTATTCCAAAACACCTTACTTTTTTCAAACAAATAATTCCCTATGTATTCTTTTTGTTCATTAAAACTTATGTTTTTCGGTTTTATAAATTTATTTCGCTGAACTCTTCGCTCTTTTAGATTGTATTTATCGCCATTTTTTAAAACGTAGAATTTGTTTTTTCCAGTTTCTAGTGAGTCAATTTCATTGAAATAAGGCGACCAAAACGTGTTATCATAAATAGATACGTATTTATTACCTATAACTTGAAATTCATTTCCTTGTACTAAAATACCAGTATCTTCATCAATACCAACACCTAACAGTTCTGGTCTGATTTTTAACAAATCAAACATATCATAATGTCTGTTTCTGTCAAGGTGATGTTGGTCAAAAGCAGTATTTGTAACCAATCCAAATCCAATTTCGGGGTTGCTAATTATACTGTAATTTCCATTTAAATTTCTCCCGCCTCTCACCAAATAAGAACCTTGAATTGAAGCTCCTGCCGAATGCCCGCCAATAATTCCGCCACGTTTTAGAACGTTTTTCAATTCAAAATGAGTTTTAGTATTCAAATATGCATCTGCTGTACGCCATTGTCTTCCACCGGTTAACCAAACTGCTGTTGCGGTTTTTAAAGGTTGAACAAAATCATCGCTATTTGCGACCAAAGTATCTCTTGTATGCATTAATCGTATGTCATCAAAGCCACGAGCAGTAAACTGTCTTTTTAAAATTTTAAATTCTGGGTCGTAGTTAATTGAACTTTCATCAAAAGCAGTTGGGATTATAACAAGTTTAGCTGACTCTCCACCGGCCAAATCGTAAAATACGTGCCACATTTCGTCTGTTATTCCGCCACCACCTATTAATAATGCTCCATTTTTTGGGCCAATAGATTGACTTTTATTTCCATTCGGTTTATTTTCTGAATTTTGGCAGGAAATAATTGAAATTAGAACTAATAATAAAGATAGATGTTTGAGGATTTTAAATGTTAGTTCCTTTATTTTCATGTGTTGCAGAATGTTCCTTAGAAATGTATGTTAACCTGTTTGAATAAAATTAGTTGCATGGTTAAGTACGTAATTTAGCAAATAAAAATTGAATAGGAAATCGGCGATGATTTTAGTAAGTAGGCTATAACCAAGTAATTAATTATAGCATCGATGAAAAAGCAGTAATTGCAGTCTGAATGTTTGTTTTAAAAACCGAAAGTTCTTTAAAAGTTTTCTTCTAAAAATCTTTCTTTAAAAAGGTAATGGAGCACTCTTTTTTGCGTGGGACGAAGCGTTGGTTCAAAAGTGTGTGGAATGGCTATTAACGGAAATTGTATCTTTGTTAACTCAAAAACTTTAATCAAATGGATAAAACAGAACGAATTTTAGATGCTGCCTTAGAGTTAATTATCGAGCGCGGTCTTGAACGTACCCCCATGTCCAAAATTGCAGATAGGGCAGAAGTGGGAATGGGGACCGTATATAAATATTTTGAGAACAAAGAACATATCATAAATGGCATTTATGTTAAAATTAAAGAGGAAGAAGCAGCGTTAGTCTTTGTCAACAATGGTTTTAACAAAGATGTATATGAAACTTTTAAAGATTATTACAGTAGAATGATTGACTATTTTTTAAATAACCCTTTAAAATTTAATTTTATATCTCAATATGCATTCTCACCATTAATCAATGCTGAAACACAGAAAAAAGCAATGTCTAGGTTTCATCATTTTGATACACTTTATAAAAAAGGACATCAGGAGGATTTATTTAAAACTATAAAAGCGGAACACTTAACCTTTTTTGTTTTTAGCGCGATAGCCTATTGGATTAAATCTGCAAATGAGCTCCATATTACAATCGATACTCAATATAAAAATACCCTCATACAAATGGCCTGGGATGCCATAAAAAAATAGTTGTATTTTTTTTAACATTTACTGAATGAATATTCAGTCTAACGGTATTAGTTTTGATTATAATTAATACTGTAAACAGAAACAACTATGGGAAAATTAGATTTAAAAGGAAAAGTAGTGGTAATCGCAGGAGGTGCAAAAAACCTTGGTGGATTAGTTAGTAGAGATATGGCACAGCATAGAACAAAAATAGTAGTGCATTACCATAGCGATAGAACAAAAAACGATGCAGAAGAAACGGTAAAAGCCATACAAGATGCAGGTAGTGAAGCAATTATTGTTCAAAGTGATTTGACAAAGGTTGAAAATGTAAAAACACTTTTTAAGACTGCAAAAGATAAATTTGGAAGGGTAGATATTGCTGTTAATACTGCAGGAATGGTATTAAAAAAGCCATTTGTAGACACCACTGAAGAAGAATATGACACTATGTTTGGTGTTAATTCTAAAGCAGCTTATTTCTTTATTCAAGAAGCCGGAAAACAGTTGGAGGGTAATGGGAAAATCATCACAATTCTAACATCTTTATTAGGTGCTTATACTGGATTGTACTCTACTTATGCAGGTGCAAAAGCTCCTGTTGAGCATTTTACAAGAGCTGCATCAAAAGAATTCGGGGAACGCGGAATTTCAGTTACAGCCGTTGCACCTGGCCCGATGGACACTCCATTTTTCTATGGACAGGAAGGAGAGGATGCAGTTTCATACCACAAGTCGGCATCGGCTTTGGGCGGTTTAACTCAAATTGAGGATATTGTTCCTATTGTAACCTTTTTAGCAACCGATGGGTGGTGGATTACAGGACAGACTATTTTGGCAAACGGTGGTTATACTACCAAATAAATTATCTTTTTAATTTATAACAGCCGGAACACAGAGTGTCTGCTGTTTATTTTTTTTATAACAGTAGAAATTTTAAGTATTCAGCTTTTAGATGAAAATTTTGAGAGAGGCAACCATGAAAACCCAGTTTAAACTGTTTAAAATGATTTCCACTAACTTCTAATATGAAATAATAAATTGGTTAGAATGAAACATTTTTTTATTATATCGTTTTTACTAGTAACAATAATTGTCTGTGGTCAACAGAATGAAAAACAATCTCAGCAAGAAATAAATCAACAAACAAGTAAATAAAAGGAAATAAAACACACGCTTATGAGCAATACTATCGAAAATTCAGAATCTAATCCAGAAGAGGTAATTAAATCACTAATAACTGCAATGTCTAAAAATAATGCGGAACAAATTCGTTCATTGTTTCATGAAAATGCATCACAGACTTATGGTAGTGGTGAAGCAAAATATGGAGAAGCATTTTTTAGTTGGCTTGAAAGTGATATTATTGAAAGACAAGGTCACGTTGAGAACGCACACTATACAACAAATAATAAGGAAGTAGTTGTAACAGGAAAATACAGTAGTAAAGGCTATACGAACAAGGCTAATTTTTTATTCACTGTAGAGGGTGGAAAAATTAAGAGCTGGACAATGCGATATTAACTTTACATTAGTTACAAAACTAATGTAAGATGAAAAGTTAACGTATTCAGACTTTTGTATTTTGAGATTGAATAAGATGTTTTTTAGCAAATTATTCATATCGAGGAAGTCTTAACTGGGATACAACTTTTATGTGTATATATCGGTTGGGGTATAAAAATAGTAGGGCAGAAAATAAGCTGTTTCCTTTCGGTTGAGCCACAAGCCCTTTTTTTTATGATTTTACAATTTACATTAATTAAAAGCTAAAACAAAAAAAGGGCGACTTCGCAAACACAAATAGACCTTTTGACTAAGCCATAATCACCCTATTATTTTTATACTTTGTGCCTGTTGCACAAGTCTCGCCAAAGATAAATATATTTTGTAACTTACTGAA
>NZ_CAXBCK010000006.1:0-92807 GCF_963974425.1 uncultured Marixanthomonas sp. | reverse complement strand
TAGTAGCATTAACCTGTTTTCAATCGCCAATCCAGCTTGTGTTAATGACATGGTGTGCCGAGAAAACGTGTGGGTGTATGCAAACTGGGTGTACCATTTTTTATATGAAATACGGTATTTTGCTCCCGAGCTTTTTGCTATCCAAGCGCTGCTTATTTTAGCATACGCATCGATCACCACATCGTAGCCTTCCTTTTTTACACTCTCCCGCAAGGCCTTAAACTCGCTCTTAGAAGACTCCACTTCATTGGTAAATGGAATCACTTTATCAATAACAGGGTTATTTTCAATTACGGGAATGGTGTGCGAATTGACTAAGTAATGTAACTCAGCTTCTGGAAAATGGTTTCGTAATACCTCAAATAGCACGGTGGACGTTAACACGTCACCAATCATTTTTTGTTGTATTACGAGTACTTTCATCTAATTATACCGCTACATTATACTCGCGAAGTGCGTCATTAAGCGATGTTTTTTTATTGGTACTTTCTTTTCTTTTACCAATAATTAAAGCACAAGGCACTTGAAACTCTCCTGCAGGAAATTTTTTGGTATAACTTCCAGGAATTACTACTGATCGCGATGGAATTAAACCTTTTGTTTCAACAGGTTCATCACCGGTTACATCGATTATTTTTGTAGAGGCAGTCAAAACAACGTTTGCACCTAAAACAGCTTCTTTTTCAACTCGTACGCCTTCCACAACGATACATCGTGAACCAATAAAAGCATTGTCTTCTATAATTACTGGGGCGGCTTGTAAGGGTTCTAAAACGCCACCAATTCCAACCCCGCCACTTAGGTGAACGTTTTTACCAATTTGAGCACAACTTCCCACAGTTGCCCACGTATCAACCATCGTACCTTCATCAACATAAGCACCAATATTTACATAGCTGGGCATCATTATTACTCCTTTTGAAACGTATGCTCCATGACGTGCAACCGCATGTGGTACTACGCGTACCCCTTTTTCTTTATAGCCTTTTTTCAACGGAATTTTATCGTGGTATTCAAAAATACCAGCTTCCATAGTTTCCATTTTTTGAATTGGGAAGTATAAAACCACTGCTTTTTTTACCCATTCATTTACTTGCCATCCATCGTTGGTGGGTTCTGCACAACGAAGTTTCCCCTCATCGCAAAGTTTCACTACCTCGCGAATAGCATTTATGGTTTTGGTATCTTGTAATAAGGAACGATCGTTCCAAGCTTTTTCTATTATTTGTTGTAACTGGCTCATATTTCAATCAAAATTTAATCACAAAGATAAAAGTCCAATGCAATTAACTTCCCTTTTTTGGCATACTATTTTACAAACCCGTATTTTTGCAGCCGAATGGGACGAATTTTAGCCATAGATTACGGTACTAAACGCACTGGAATTGCTATAACTGACGAATTACAGTTAATAGCTTCCGGATTGACAACGGTACCCACAAAAGAACTATTCGATTTTCTGAAAAAATATATAGCTTCAGAAAAAGTTGAATTGATTTTGGTGGGCGAACCGAAGCAGAAAGATGGTACTGCGAGTGATGTAGAGGTTCATATTAAAGAATTTATTCTGAAGTTTTCCAAAGCATTTCCAGAATTGGAACTAAAACGGGTAGATGAACGATACTCAAGTAAAATGGCGTTCCAAACGATGATTGATAGTGGGTTAAAGAAAAAGAAACGCAGAAATAAAGCTTTGATTGATGAAATTAGCGCTACCATTATCCTTCAAGAATATTTATACAATAAATAGTTAGATTTAAACCCATACGAATGATTTTACCAATTGTAGCATACGGCGATCCCGTTTTAAAAAAGGAAGCAAAAGAGATTGATGCAGAATATCCAAAACTGGATGAATTGCTCGAAAACATGTACGAAACAATGTACGCTGCAAGAGGCGTTGGCCTAGCTGCGCCACAAGTAGGGCTTCCTATTCGTATATTTTTAGTAGATGCAAGCCCTTTTGCCGATGATGAAGATTTAACTGAAGAAGAGCGCAAACAACTTGAAGGTTTCAAAAAAACATTTATCAACGCTCGTATTTTAGAAGAATCTGGTGACGAATGGGCTTTTAACGAAGGGTGTTTGAGTATTCCGGAGGTTCGGGAAGATGTATTTCGCCAGCCAGAAATTGTTATTGAATATGAGGACGAAAACTTCAAAACCCATAAGGAAACTTTAAAAGGAATTGCTGCTCGTATTGTACAGCACGAATACGACCATATTGAAGGGATTTTATTTACCGATAAACTTTCGCCATTAAAGAAACGGCTGATTAAAAGTAAGTTAAGTAAAATTTCAGCAGGGAAAATCAACATTGATTATAGAATGAAATTCCCTAAAGCCAAAAAGAAACGTTAATAGCATTGCAAAGAATAATGAAACCGTGCATATTTGCACCTTTCAAAAATTGAAAAAGATAGTTTATGAGCTTAGAAAAAATTTTATCAATTGCCGGTAAGCCCGGATTGTACAAGTTAAAAACACAAACGCGTAGTGGTTTTTTAGCCGAATCATTATTAGACGGAAAAAAAATTAACGTAAGCGGACGTCATAATGTAAGTTTATTGAGCGAGATAGCGATCTACACGTTAACTGAAGAAGTTCCAATTAGAGAGGTGTTTTCAAAAATTTCAGAAAAAGAAAATGGGGGAGCGGCCATTAGCCATAAAGAACCTAAAATAAAATTGGAAGAATACTTTTTTGAGGTTTTACCAGATTATGATGAAGATCGTGTATACCCAAGTGATATCAAGAAAGTAATACAGTGGTATAACTTACTTCAAAAAAATGAAATTACAGATTTCTCCGAACCTGAAGAGTCTAAAGAAAAAGCTGCTTCAGAAGAAGAGTAATTACTATATAATAAATTATAAAAAAGCCCGTATCATAATTTGGTACGGGCTTTTTTATAAATTGAAATTTCCTTATTTTTTGGTACGTCTGTATTTTTTAGTTGAACCTACCCTTAGTATAAAGAATCCAATCAATGCAGAAATAAAGGAGCCAAGAAGGATGCCTATTTTAGCAGAATCAATATAGGCAGGATTATTTTTAAATGCTAAACTAGCCACAAAAATGGACATGGTAAATCCAATCCCAGCTAGAAAGGAAACTCCTATAATGTGTTTAAAAGTTATGTCGTTTGGTATTGAAATTAACCGTATACGCTGTGCAAAAAGGATAATAGTAGTAACGCCAATACTGTTTCCTAAAACCAATGATGCGGCAATAACCGTTATTAAACTAGTTTCTAGTTGAACATCGCTATTAAGCATAACTCCTGCATTGGCAAAAGCAAAAATAGGAATGATAAAATAAGCTACCCAACCGTGCAACCCATGCTCTAAGTGTTGCAGTGGACTTTGAAACTTACTGGTCCAATCTTCTAAATCGTCAATTTCTCTAATTTGTTCCTTGGACAGAATGGGTTTATTTATTACTTCAGCTTTTTTAATGTTATTGGTTATGTCCATTAGGTTATCAATAAAATCTGGAGTATGGATCTTTTGGCGTACAGGAATGGAAAACGCTAATAAGATACCTGCAATTGTAGGATGAATACCAGATTTTAAAAATAAGGTCCAAATAACGATACCAAAAATAAGAAGCATAAACCTTGAATAATACCCTCGGTACGAAACAAAATACAAGAAACCTAATAGTGCCATAGCTGCTGCTAATAGACCAAGGTTAATACTTTCACTATAAAAAAGAGCAATTACTAGAACGGCCCCAATATCATCAACAATGGCAAATGCAGTCAAGAAAACTTTAAGACTTAGCGGTACTCTATTTCCTAAAAGGTTTAGTACTGCCAAGGCAAATGCAATATCGGTAGCCATTGGTATTGCCCAACCTTCAGTAGTTTCAGGGCTTTTGTTAAGTAAAAAGAAAAACAATACAGGGATAGTCATCCCTCCAATAGCTCCAAAAAGTGGAAAGGCAATTTTCTTAACGGTATTTAATTCGCCAATTAAAAACTCTCTTTTTATTTCTAAACCAATCAAGAAAAAGAAAATGGCCATTAATCCATCATTAACCCAAAGTATAAGGGGTTTGTTTAGTTCAAAATCCTGAATTGAAAAACCAAGTTTATAGTCCCATATTGCTTGGTAGGTATCTGCATAAGGCGAATTAGCCCATATTAAAGCAATAATAGTTGCAACAAGCAACAAGATTCCACTAAAGGCTTCAATTTTTATAAATTTTTTGAAAGGTGTTACAAGAGCTTTTTTAATCATATAATAAAGATGCTAATTACGGCGCTAAGTTATGTGAGTAGCATTCATTGTTTTTTAGGTTAAAAAACAACTGTTTTTCTGCCAAATACTTACCGTCAGAGTCTGATTTTATACCGAATTTACAAACCTTAAAAATACGAATTTTGGTATATATTTTTTTATTTATGGTCGCTTTTTACGTTATAAAAACGATTTCCAGTAGCTTTGTTTTATAACTTTTGAAATACATATTTATGAACTCCAGAAAAGACCAATTGCGTGCATTTGACCGCCTTCTAACCATCATGGACGAACTTCGTGAACAATGCCCTTGGGACAAAAAACAAACCTTGCAGACCTTGCGACACCTCACTATTGAAGAAACATACGAACTAGGTGATGCAATTTTGGATAATAATCTTGAGGAAATTAAAGGCGAATTGGGCGATTTGTTGCTACATATTGTCTTTTATGCTAAAATTGGTAGTGAAACTAATGATTTTGATATTGCTGATGTCACCAACCAAATTTGTGAAAAATTGATATCTCGTCATCCACATATTTATGGTGATGTTGATGTGGCTGATGAAGAAGAAGTAAAAAGAAACTGGGAAAACTTAAAGCTAAAAGAAGGTAAAGAAAGTGTGCTGGAGGGTGTGCCGAAATCGCTTCCGTCATTGGTGAAAGCGAATAGGATTCAAGATAAAGTAGCTGGAGTAGGTTTTGATTGGGAAGAGCCGCAGCAAGTTTTTGAAAAACTAAAAGAAGAACTAGAAGAGCTACAACATGAAGTAGCAGATAACAATAAAGATAAAATAGAAGCCGAATTTGGGGATGTTTTATTCTCTATGATTAACTACGCCCGTTTCTTACATATAAACCCTGAAAATGCTTTAGAACGAACTAATAAAAAGTTTATTACTAGGTTTCAGTATCTGGAAAGTAAGGCTAAAGAAAAAGGAATAGCTCTAAAAGATATGACGCTATCCGAAATGGATGTTTTTTGGGAAGAAGCGAAACAGTTATAATTCTTTAAAAGTCAACTAGTAAAAACAATCAATCTTCCGTCAATTTTTACTTCAGAAAAATTAAAAGTCTGCTGTATCCATTTGAGTGTAGTTTCTGAATAAAATACTACGTGTGTTTTATCGTTTTTATAATTCCAATTTTCAAAATTGGTTGTGGTAGAAAAGAGATCTGTCATGCAATAGAGCTTTCCATTCGGTTTCAACAAACTTTTTAAAAGTGCAAACTCTTTATCTGGATTGTGAAAATGCTCCATCACTTCACAACACACTATAAAATTATATGATAGCTTTAATGCTTCTCGATTTGGATGAAAAAAAGTATCGTATAAGGTTAAAGAATACCCTTTATCGGATAGCATTTTGGTAATAACAGGGCCGGTTCCGGCGCCAAAGTCTAACCCAAGAGCATTGGTAGGAAAGTCTGTGGCTACAGCTTCAACAATAGGGGAAACAAAGTTTTGGTACCCAATATCCGTTATATCGTTATTATGCGTTAAATAACGTTCCTTTTCAGTTTTTTGAGACGGGTAATGGATACTTGCTTTAAAAACCAAATCACAAGTGTTGCATCTGTAAAATATACCTTCATTGCCATTATGGTATTCAAAATTATCATTAAGCTTACATAATGGGCAAATTGGGTGGTTAGGCATCTCTAACCGATTTTATTTTAGAAAGTTTGGCTTTCCAAACTTCTAACTGCTCTTTGTGTTTGGCAATGTTATTATGTACTTCTTTCACCAAAGGATTATCGTCATCAACATGTTTAAAGAAGCTCAAATTATTTTCTAATTGTCTAATCTCATCTTTAGTTTCATTTATCTTTTTCGAAATAAAGAAGTGTTCATTTTTAAGTTTTCGCTCATCATCCCGGTTACTTAGGGTGTTAAGCTTATTTTCAAATTTAATAAGCTCAGCATCTTTTTTGCTCAGGTCTAATTTATTGAACAAACCATCCAAGGTTTTATTAAATTTTTGTTCAATGTTTCGCTTTTTATAAGGGACACGACCAATTTTTTTCCATTCGCTTATATTTGCTTTAATGATTTTTAAATCTTTTTTATGATCTCCAGAAAGGTCAAGGTTGTTCATTTTTTCTAGCAGACTTTCTTTAGCTGCAAAATGTTCTTTTTCTTCTTCCTTTTCTTCGTCTTTTTGAGCGTGTAATCTATCAAAGTAATGGTTGCATGCTGCTTTAAACTGTTTCCAGATTTTATCACTGTATTTTCGTGGTACGTGACCAATTTTTTTCCAATCTGCTTGGACTTTTTTCATTAACGGAGTCGTGGTCTCTGTGTCGTCGCTGTCTTTATTGTCTTCGGCAATTTTCACTAACTTACGTTTCTTTTCTAAATTAGCATATTGCTCTTTTTTCTGATCTTTATAATAAGCATTTTTAGTCCTATTGAAAGTACGAGTAGCGTCTTTAAATGCATTCCAAATTCCTTTATTTAAAGCTCTTGGTACTTTTCCAGCGGCAAAATAGGCATCACGTAATTCTTGTACTTTTTTAATGGCATGTTGCCAAGCTTGATGACTAGGCTTGGTATTTTCTGTAACTTGCTTTATCTGGTTAATAAGGTCTTTCTTTACCTCATAATTAGCTTCATATTCCTTTTCTTGCTCTTCTAGGTGTGCGTGGCGTTTATCGTGAATAACTTTAGTAGCTTCACTAAATTTATCCCAAACATCTTCCCGGTATTCTTTAGCAACAGGGCCCACATCTTCTTTCCACATTTTGTGGAGCATTTGTAATTCTCTAAATGCTTTATTAATGTTTTTTTCTTGAGCTAACTCTTCGGCCCTGCCTATTAGCTTAAGTTTTTGTTCCAGATTATGTTTAAAATCCATATCTCTGAACTCACGATTTAAATGTAGAAAATCGTAAAAATTTTCAACGTGATGGTGATAATTATTCCATACTAAATTGTACTTATCCCTTGGTATAGCTCCCGCTTCGTGCCAACGTTTTTGTATATCTTTAAAGTGATTGTAAGTTTTGCCCATGCTTTCTTCAGCATTTAACAACCCTTTTAATTCCTCAATAAGATTTTGCCTTTTTTCAAGGTTGGCGTGGAGGTCGCGCTTTAAGTTTTTGTAGTGCTTATTGCGTTTTTCTTTATAATCAAAGTAAAGTGAATTAAAATCTTTCTTTAGTGGAGTGGTATATTGAAAGTCGATTATGTTTCCACCATCGGCCAAAAACTCTTCCTTTTTTTGCTCTAAAAGCTCATTAAATTTTGAGTTGAATTCTGATCTTATCTCTTCAACTTCATTTTTAATTTTTTGAACCGGATTGTTTTTGAGTAACGACTTAAACTCATTGATCAGCTCTTTTTTAGAAAGTTCGCTGTAGTCTTTTCCCTCGTCTTCTTCCTCATCTTCTTTTTCTTCCTCATCTGAAGAAGTGATTTCTTCTTCCTCTTCCTCATCAGTATTTTCATTTGAAACCTTTTCAGTTTCAGCTTTATCAGAAGTGACTTCTTCTTCAGGTGCAATTTCTTTTTCTGAACTTTCCTCGGATGGCTTTTCTACTTGTTCTTCGGAAGAATTTTCTTCTGCAGAAAGCTTTTCTGTTGGTGCTTTAGTTTTAGTAGATTCATCAACTAGTGCATTTTCTAATACCTCGGTATCCTCTTTAGAATCTGCTTTGTCAGTATTTTCAACTTTTTCTACTTCTTTTTTTGAAGAATTGATTGTTTCGTTGTTTTCTGAAACTGTTTCTTCTTCTTTTGCCGTTTTTTTGTCAGACATATCTTTCAATGTTTAGGTTCGTTATCCTTAAAGGGTCAAGATACTAACAACTAAGCAAACGACAAAGGTTCGGTCTTTTTTTTGAAAAGATTTAGTAGAAACTTACGATCGCCAAATTTTCCAAGCTTTTTTTGCTTGATGTTCCAGCATTTTCAATCCGTTACTTGTTCGTGCACCTTGTGCTTGCCCTAATTTTAGAAATTCTGTTTGCGACGGGTTGTAGATTAAATCAAAAAGCACGTGATTGTCAGTGATGTAGTGATAGGGAATGTTTGGGTATTCTGATACGTTCGGGAACGTGCCAAGAGGGGTGCAATTTATAATTAAAAAGTATTTATTTAGTACTTCCCTTGTTAACTCTTGATATGTAATAGTATTTTCAGTTTTTTTACGGGAGACGATTTTATACTGAAAACCCATAGTCTCTAAGACATATTTAATAGCTTTTGAAGCACCGCCAGTACCTAGTATTAAAGCTGTTTTTTCTTCAATAGGTAAAAAATTGGCAAGAGATTTTGCAAAGCCGTAGTGATCGGTATTAAAGCCTTTAAGGCTTCCGTCGTTCTGAAATTTTATGGTATTTACGGCTCCTATTTCTGAAGCTTCTTTGTCAATTCTATCTAAGAAAGGGATAATAGCTTCTTTATACGGAATGGTAACATTTAAGCCTTTTAAATCTTTAGTATTAGAAATTAATTTTGGAAACTCATTAATGTCTTCAATATCAAAATTTTGGTAAGTGTCTGCTCTGTTTTCTTGTTCAAATTTTACAGAAAAAAAAGTTTTTGAAAAAGAATAGGAAATGTTTTTTCCTATCAGTCCGTATTTAGCCATTATTTTTGGTTCTTGCTTTATGGTACCAATCTAAACTTAGTACGATTAGTATGCCTGCGAAAATAAAGAAAATAGCCCAAAAGGTATCGAAAGAAAATTCTGATGGCCAATAGCGGTCGTATCCAGTGATTATTACACGGTCATTGGCATCGTATTTTATCTTTCCGAAGGCATCAAGTGCATATATTTTTTCTTTCCAGGGCCAAACTACCCCTAAAGAGCCCGAAATAAAACCAATGATAACAGCGTAGGTGGCTTTTTTAAAACGTTTTAGTACATACGCCAAGAGATGTGAAAGCGATACCAAACCTACTAAGGAACCAAATGAAAAAGAAGCTAAGACTTTAAGCAACTCAATACGCTCTGGGTTGTTTACAAAGCTGAAATCTAACTGTGCCAAATCTATAAACGTATCGTATAAAGCATTGACCGAATCTACTAATAATAAAACATAATTACCTAGGAGGATTAGTATAAAAGAGCCCGAAAGTCCGGGCAAAGTCATACCGGAAACTCCTATAATACCACAAAAAAATACAAAAAGTAAATTGCTATTCTCCTTGGCAGGTTCTAGAAAACTAATGCTAATTCCAGCGATAATACCGCATAAAAGGTAGGCGACGTATTTTCGGTTCCAGTCACCAAAATCCTTAGCTATATAATAAATAGAACCGATAATCATACCAAAAAAGGCGCTCCAAACGTATAGCTCGAAATGTAATAATAACATATCTAGCAGTATAGAGATGCTGAAATAACTGATTATCATCCCCAGTAAAAGAAGTCCTAAAAAACGTCCGTTTATATATTGGTAAAAACTCCTAAAGCGACCATCAAATAGTAAACCAATAGCTTTTCGGTTTATTTTTTGAAGAGAATATATGAACTCTTCGTAAAAGCCTGCAACAAAAGCGACCACCCCACCAGAAACACCCGGAACTTTATTGGCAGCACCCATAGCTAGTCCTTTAAGAATTAGCCACATTTTATCGCTAAACGACCTTTCTTCGTACATTTATTTTTTGTTTTTTGAAACGGCTACACGCTCCAATATAAAAATACTCAAAAAGCCTAAGACCATAAAAATAAGAGCATATAGAATTTGTGGATCTTCAGGATACTGTGTGGGTATAATGCTACGTTCAATAAAAGGTACTTCTTCCCCGTGAGAGTTTAATCGATATTTTAAAACTTCTTTCCAGGGCCATATTTTATTTAGCGCTCCAACCATAAAACCTGTTAAGACAGCTAAAATTAAATTCTTATGGTTTTTAAACATCCAGTTTAATACACGAGAGAACACTTTTAAGCCTGCAATGGCACCTACTGCAAATATTCCTATTTTCAATAAGGCTTGCGAAATAAGCTGCCAATTGAAATTGGCAATGCCTTCTCCCAATTGCGAAATAGTTCCAATAATAGCCGTATAGGCTCCTAATAACAGCAGTATAAAAGCACCACTAATTCCGGGTAAAATCATAGCTATAATTGCTACAAAACCCGCAAAAAATAAAAACCAGGTACTATCTGCTGTTCCCAAAGGTTCTGCCAAGGTGATAGCGTAGGCGGCAACAGCGGCTATAATTAGTGCGATACTGACGATTACATTCCATTTTGTAACTTGTTTCCCTACATATAAAATACTTGCTATTACCAAACCAAAAAAGAAGGACCAGACCAAAATAGGGTGGTTGCTCAATAACCAAGTAATTGTTTTGGCCAGCGATAAAATACTGATTGCAACTCCTGCAAACAAAGCAACCAAAAAAGGAAGATTATAGGCTCTCCAAGCTTTTGAAAAGCTTTCTTTTTTCCAAAGTTTGAAAAAACCAAGGTCGAGTTTGTGAATGGTTTCAATTAACTCTTCATAAATGCCCGAGATAAAAGCGATGGTACCGCCCGATACTCCCGGCACCACATCGGCAGCTCCCATAGCTAGGCCTTTTGCAGTGATAACTAGATATTGTATAAAATTACGTTTTGGCATAGCAAAAATTTACTGAATGCCAAAAATACGTAAATTACAAAGAAGGGTTTTTGTGTTTTTCGATTATTTGCTGCACGGAAGGTCGCTGAAAAAAGTTAGGGAACAACTCTTCTATGATGATTACATATTCCCGGTTGAACTTCAGTCCATTTTTTAAGTGATAGACCGCCTTTCTTTCTTCAGTTAAAATATTGTACAAACCTGCAAACCTAAACTCTATTTCGGCATTTTCTGGATAAAACTCAGAAGCTTGCAAGAGATTTTTTACAGCTGCTTCAAACTCACCTAATTTCAACAAGAGGTCACAACGACTAAGCCAAGTGTTTAGCTCATAGTTTCCAAGTTCTAAAGTTCTACGATACCCGTGTTCTGCCTCTTCAAATAAATGCAACCTCAGATTAATACGGGCATACCGCTTCCAGTATCGTACATTTTCACTGTCTATATTGATTGCTTTTTCAATATAATAAAGGGATTTTTTGTAGTTCTTCTTCTTAAAATAGTGATCGGTAATCGCTATCCACCCTTTATCGAGTAGCCCATCTTCTTCTACACATTTTGTGTAAAACTGAAGTGCTAACTCGCTATTTCCTAGTTTTTCATAACATTTACCAATTCGTAATAAAGCAAAGGAAGTAGGGTCGTCTAATCCTAATGTTATGGTGTAGCTTTCAATGGCGTCTTCATATTGCTTCAATTTTTCTTGAACTTTTCCTTTTTCAAGATAAGCACCGATAAAACGATCATCGCTAATTATTGCAAAATCAAAAGCTGCCAACGCTTTTTTAAAGTCTTTTAAAATGTAGTACTGTTTTCCTACTTGGTGCCAAGCGACTTCACTGTAAGGGTTTTTATCTAGAAAATCGTTTAAATAATCTATCGCTTCTTCATGTTGTTCTAAAAATTCAAAACAGTAAATAATATTGTATAAAGCCGAGTAATCTTCTTCGTCGTTTTCAAGACATTTCATGAAAAATAGCTTGGCATTTTCAAAATCTTCCAAAAACAAATATTCCATCCCAATGAGGGCCATAACATCGTTTTCATCATTCGTGATTTCTAATGCTTGCTCCAATAATTGGATGGCATTTTTATGATCGTCACGTCTCGAAAAGATGTTCGCTTTTTGTATATAGACCTCTTGATTAGACTGTTCTAAGGAATACAGTTCGTCTAACATTGATTCTGCTACGTCCAGTTCATTTTCAAAAATGTGCATTTCAATCTGAAATAACTTCAAATTGGTCGCAGAAGGGTGTTGTTCCAATCCTAACTTGGTAGCCTTTTTTGCAAGGGCTATTTTTCCATTTTCAAGATAAAATTGAATAATGTCCTCAAACTCTTCCGAATCGAAAAAAAAGACACTGTTTGTCTTCAACATAGATTCAAAGCGGGAGAGGGAGAAGTTGTCGTGCTCGTTTGGAGGTAATTGCATACGGAACGTTTTACAGTTTCTTCTATTTTAAAGATACTAATGTAATAGGCTATTCAATAGTTATGCCGTGTTTGTTGTTAACAGGCTTATTAACAGTTGTTTTTATTTTTAAACGTCTAAAAAACAGCTACTTGAGTTTAATTTGTTGTTTTGAGATCTCATTAAGGATGCCTGTTATAATGTCACAGCCTTGCTTAATTTCTTCTTCTGAAATGGTTAGAGGTGGGGTGATTCTGACAGCTCGTGGTTCAAAAAGGAGCCAAAAAAGAATCAAATTATTGTCTTTACAGCGTAAAATAACTTCGGAAGCGATTTCAGCAGAGTCCATTATTAAAGACAGCATTAACCCTTTACCGCGAATCTCTTTAATTGAAGAGTGTGTTAAATACTTTCTGAATAATTGTTCCTTCCGAAGCGTTTTCGGAATTAAATCAGTTTCGGTTATTTCTAGCAAGGTTGCCAAAGCAGCAGAGGCAATAACAGGATTTCCGCCAAATGTGGTAATGTGTCCCAATTTTGGGTTATCCTTCAGTAGAGCCATATGTTTTTGTGAAGCTGTAAATGCACCAATAGGCAATCCGCCGCCCATACCTTTTCCCATGACCAAAATATCGGGAACTATATTAAAATACTGAAATCCGAAAAGTTTACCCGTACGACCAAAGCCTGGTTGAACTTCATCTAAAATTAAAAGCGTTCCTGTTTCATTACAACGCTCACGGACTTCCTGTAGGTACCCATTCTCAGGGAAAATAAACCCGGCACCGCCTTGAATGGTTTCCAGAATTACCGCCGCAGTTTTTTGTGTTATTTTATCAAGGTCGTCAATATTATTAAAACGTATCGGGAGGCAATCAGGTACTAAAGGTGCAAATGGGGTTTTTCGATCTTCGTAGCCCATTACGCTCAACGCGCCAAACGTGTTTCCATGGTATGCATTATGGGCGTATAAAATTTCAGACCGCCCAGTTACTCGGCGTGCTAACTTTAAAGAAGCATCGATAGCTTCAGCGCCGCTGTTAACTAAATAAGTAGTCTCTAAAGGAACGGGTAATAGGTTTGCTAAAAGTTTGGTTAACTTTACTGCTGGTTGTTGTATATACTCGCCATATACCATTACATGCAGATACTTGTCAAGTTGGTGTTTTATAGCTTTTATAATGCGTGGATGACGGTGTCCTAAACTACAAGCTGAAACCCCTGCAATAAAATCTAAGTGTTTGTTGCCGTCATTGTCGAAAATATAACTTCCTTCGGCATGGGAAATTTCGACGGCCAACGGATGTGGTGTGGTTTGGGTTTGATATTTAAAAAAGTCTTCTTTCATGGTCTTTCTGCATCTTTTTTAATTCTCTTGTTCTTCGGAAGAGTTGTCTTGTGCATCCTTTTTAGGATCGGGAGGTTTTCGTATTAAATCGTTTTGAATACTATCTGTCTCCCGTGTCATTGGTTTCGGGCCGTCTTCTCGATTTTGAAAGTCTTTCGCTTTAAGTTTAGATTGTTCAGGGATCTCCATCCCATCTTCGGGAACATCATCAAAAAATTCACCTTCGTCTTCAGGCAAACGAATTCCTTTAATTTTTGGTAGAATAGGAGCAGGTTTGTCTTTAAAAAGGTCTTCTACTTTTTGTAACCGCTCTTCACCTCGCCAGTTAAAACCTGGTAAAATACGTGCGTTTTCTGGGAATTGAGACGGAGGGTATAATTTTCCGTCAACATTCTTTAAGAAACGGACCCCAGTGATTTCCTGACTTTCCAAATACATTTGTATATCACTAGAAAGCGTATTGTTAATGCCTACTAATTCATCCTTTTCATTTCTAGAGAAAAAGATTACCTCGGCATTTTTATGAATATTGACAGTGTCTAATTCATTATCTGTAAATAACCCTATAAGGCGTTCGCCTTTTACTTGGTTGTATCCCGCACTGTCTTTTTGAATTAAAAACGCATTATTGAAAACTTTTAGGGTATCCAATTTCTCCGTTTTACTATTGGAAAGTATATGAATTGTATCACCCGTCATTTGATTTTCACCACTCCATAAAATTGGATTTCGAAGTAATTTGGTAATACCTTTTTTTTGGTTTACATAGATCGAGTCACTTTTGCCACTAGTAGGTTGTTCTCCTTCTGCACCTCTTTTAAACAATCGCGCCCGGTAAAATCCTTTTATAATTCGGTTTTCGGGTTTTCCTGTAACTTGTAATGTATCGGCGTGTACGTAAATGGAGTCTTGATCCCGTAGCGTAACCGCCACAGCACGTTTTGTAATGAAAACGGAATCTTTTTCACGAAACACTTCCGCATAATGCCCACGAATAATACTTTTGTTTACAGTATCGAGCACCTTAATATTGTTGGTTGCCGAAGCAAAACTTTTGTTTTGGTCAAAATAAATACTATCGCCGTATAAAATTCTATTTTCGTAATCTACACGAGAATTTTTTACAAAATGACCGGTTTTTGCACGGGTGTCATAATAGCCACGATCGCAATATATGGTACTAGATTCAGTCTTTATTGTTGAAGGACCATATAGATAAGCGCCTCCCGTTTCAGAATAAAAATCTAGTTGGGGTGAGTTTACTGTGTAATCAGGATTATTGATTACTACATCTGAAAGGAATTGGTATTTTTTAGTTTCGGCATAATAACGTCCAACTTGGCTTGTTAAGGTACTTGAAGTGTCTCTAACGGTTCCACCTGTTCGGTAATACGCTTGTTGTTTTATACGGTCAAAATAAAGAGTATCTGTTTTTAATGTTGTTTTTGGGTCTTTGAAGAGCACATCTCCACTGGCAAAAGCAAACTGAGTGTTACCATTGTATTCAGCATATTTACTGTCTAGTGTAACCGTATCAGCTTGGTTTATCTTTACATTACCATAAGCTTTTACAAAATTATCTTTTAAGTATACATACGCTTGGTCACACCACATTTCGACTCCTTCATGAACAATATACACTTGTCCAGTATCATCTTTTGTGTAAATAGCAGCATCGGGTAGTTCGGGTCTGATTTCAAGGTAGCCAGACTCTATGTCCACTTTTGTTTTCTCAGGTTCCTCTTGCGCATATAGTGTCATTCCGAAGAAAAAACAAAGTAGTATGTTTATGGATACTTTCAATATGTAGTTGCTTTTATACGCTTACGTAACGTGCCTTAACCTAGAAAAAGTATACTATCGCTCAATTGTTTGTACTCTGTCAGGGCCTACGGAAACAATTTTAATTGGAGTTTCTAGTTCTTTTTCTAAAAATTCGATGTAGTCATTTAGCTCTTTTGGAAGCTGTGATGCATCGTTCATTTTAGTTAAATCTTCTTTCCAACCTTTCATTTCGGTATAAACCGGAGTTATATTTTCCGCTTCGATATTGTACGGTAAATGTTCAATCGTTTCACCTTTGTATTTATAGGCAGTACATACTTTTAGTTTTTTGAAACCACTTAACACATCACCTTTCATCATCATTAGTTGGGTGACTCCGTTTACTTGCACTGCGTACTTTAACGCTACTAAATCGAGCCAACCACATCGTCTAGGACGACCAGTTGTAGCACCAAATTCGTTTCCTACTTTGGCCATTCGCTCACCGTCTTCATCAAAAAGCTCGGTAGGGAAGGGACCACTTCCGACACGCGTGGTGTAGGCTTTAAAAATTCCATAAACCTCCTTAATTTTACCTGGTGCAACTCCTAAACCTGTACAAGCTCCAGCAGCTGTGGTGTTTGATGAGGTTACAAACGGGTAGGTGCCAAAATCAATATCTAATAATGACCCTTGGGCTCCTTCGGCTAAAATGGTTTTATTTTCTTTTTGAGCTTTATGTAGATACTCTTCACTATCAATGAAGGTTAATGATTTTAAAACTTCGATTGCTTCAAAAAATTCAGATTCTAATTCGGCTAAATTGTATTGTATGTCTACATTATAGAAATCAATCATCGCTTCGTGCTTATTAGCAAGGGTACGATATCTTTCTTTCCAATCACTTAACTCTAAATCTCCTACGCGAATTCCATTACGTCCAGTTTTGTCCATATAAGTTGGACCAATACCTTTAAGTGTAGAACCTATTTTTGCTTTTCCTTTTGAAGTTTCACTAGCAGCATCTAATAATCTGTGTGTTGGTAATATAAGATGTGCTTTACGTGAAATAAGCAGTTTCTTATTAATATCAAGATTAAACTGAGAGAGGTTGTCTAATTCTTTTTTGAAAATAACAGGATCTATAACTACTCCGTTACCAACTAAGTTTACGGCATCTTTGTGGAAAATACCACTGGGAATAGTGTGTAAAACATGTTTTATGCCGTCAAATTCAAGTGTGTGACCTGCATTTGGGCCACCTTGAAAACGTGCAATTATATCATAGTTTTTGGTGAGAACATCGACGATTTTTCCTTTTCCTTCGTCGCCCCATTGTAATCCAAGTAGTAAGTCTACTGCCATAATGTATTATTGATTGGTCTGTTTTCGGTTTCCGTAGAAATAAAGAGAATGCTTTGTAATTTCAATATCAAAAACCTCTTCGATTGTTTTCTTAATAGTTTGTATACGCGGATGGCAAAATTCAATCACTTCACCATCAGATAAAATTACGTGATCGTGTTGTTTATCAAAATATGATTTTTCGTAATGCGCCTGATTTTGACCAAACTGATGTTTACGTACTAAACCACACTCTAGTAACAACTCAATAGTATTATATAATGTTGCACGACTAACGCGGTAGTTTTTATTTTTCATGTTGATATAAAGGGATTCTATATCAAAATGTTCTTTGTGGTCGTATATTTCTTGAAGTATGGCATAGCGTTCTGGTGTTTTACGGTGACCTTTTTCTTCAAGGTAGGCCGTAAACACATTTTTAACTATTGCCTGGTTATTTTTCTCAGTTTTGGTACTCATATCAAAGATGCAAAGTTACTCATTTTAAACTCGTGTAACTTTATCTATTCCGTTTATTTTTTTCAATTTCAAGACTAGATTGTCCAATACATTTTTATTTTTTACCACGACAGTTATTTTTCCGTTGAAAACCCCGTCATCACTATCAAAATGGACACCCCTCATATCTATATTCATATTATTTGATATTAGCTTTGTAACGTTATTAACAAGTCCAACGGCATCGATTCCTGTTATCACCAACTTAGCTTTGAACTCGCGTTGGGTAGAGTCAATCCATTTGGCTTTCATAATACGGTAACTGTAGTTACTTTGCAGTTGCAGCGCATTGGGACAGTTTTGTTTATGTACTTTTATGCCTTCGTTTACGGTAACGAAACCAAATACATCGTCTCCAGGAATGGGGTTACAACAATTTGCCATTTTATAATCCAACCTTTCTTCTTCCTTGCCAAAGACGAGTTGATCATATTTTTCGGTAATTTCCTCTTTGTTTACATCTTGAGGTTTATCTGGTTTTCGTATTTTATTTTTAAAGAAATTTACAAAAGCATTACTTCGCGATGCAGCAAAATCTTTCAACTTTTGATTATCAATAATACCAGCGCCTACGCGATAAAAGAGGTCTAAACTAGTTTTTACTTTAAAGAAAACAACTAATTGATTAATGGTTTTTTCATCTAAAGTAATTTTTAGCGACTTTAATTTACGTGCTAATACAGCTTTCCCTTCTTCGGCAATTTGCTTTTTCTCGTCTTTTAAAGATGATTTTATTTTTGAGCGAGCCCTACCCGTGGTTACATAATCAAGCCAGTTAGCAGAGGGGTTGCTTTTTTCTGAAGTAATAATTTCTACTTGATCGCCACTTTTTAACACGTGGCTTAAAGGGACTAACTTTCCATTTACTTTTGTCCCTCTAGTGTGCATTCCTACTTCGGTATGTACTTGAAAAGCAAAATCTAAAGCTGTGGAGCCTTTGGGTAAAGAAAATAAGTCTCCTTTAGGTGTAAAGACAAATATTTCTTTCGCGTACAGATTTAGTTTAAACTCTTCTACAAAATCTACAGCACTGATTTCAGAATTTTCAAGCGTTTCTTGTAACTTATTTAGCCAATCATCAAGACCGCCGTCTTCTTTTTCTTTGTTTTTGTATTTATAATGTGCAGCATACCCTTTTTCAGCAATTTCATTCATACGCTCACTACGAATCTGTACTTCTACCCATCTGCCTTTTGGTCCCATTACGGTAATATGAAGTGCTTCATAACCAGTAGACTTTGGGGAAGAAATCCAATCTCGTAATCGCATGGGATTAGGTCTAAAGTGATCGGTTACAATTGAGTATATTTTCCAAGCGAGGAATTTTTCATTTTCAAGATCACTTTTATAGATAATACGCACAGCAAACTTATCGTACACTTCATCAAAGCTTACGTTTTGAGCAATCATTTTTCTGCGAATTGAAAAAATTGATTTTGGGCGCCCTTTTATTTCATAATTTAAATTTTCAGCATCAAACGAATCTTTCAGAGTTTTGGAAAAAGCTTCAATGTAAGCATCTTGTTCTTCCTTGCTATCCCTTATTTTACTATGAATATCATTGTAAACTTCGGGCTCTGTGTATTTTAAGCCTAAATCCTCGAGTTCAGTTTTAATGTTATATAATCCAATGCGGTGAGCCATTGGAGCATAAATGTATAATGTTTCCGAAGCAATCTTAACCTGTTTGTGTGCTGGCATGCTATCCATTGTCTGCATATTATGCAAACGATCAGCAATCTTTATAATGATAACCCGGATATCCTCATTAAGCGTGAGTAGCATTTTTCTAAAATTCTCAGCCTGTAACGATACGTCTTTATCGTACGGCATATTAGAGATTTTAGTTAAACCATCTACAATACGAGCCACAGTTTCTCCAAACAGTTGTTCTAAGTCTGTTAAAGTGTATTGGGTATCTTCTACTACATCATGAAGTAAAGCTGCAGCAATAGAGGTTGCGTCCAGTCCAATTTCGGCAGCTACTATTTTCGCTACGGCTATCGGGTGGAATACATACGCCTCACCACTCTTACGTCGTTGATCCTTGTGAGCATCTACAGCTACATCAAAAGCACTTCTAATTAGTTTTTTATCATCCGCAGTAAGGTTGCGGTAACTAATTTTAAGCAGTTTCTTATACTCCTTGGCGAGTTGTTTCTTTTCGGCTTCTATAACAGCTTCGGTCATAAACTAAATGTACAATTTCAATATGTATTAAACAACAAAAGTTTTGTAGTTTCTTGAGGGATTGACTTTCAGATTAAGAAAATATATATTTTTGATCTAATACCTTAAAACCAAATTAACATTAACGTATCTTTAAAATCACAACTCATGTAAAGTAGTTACATTTGTGTGAATCGTTACAGACTGTATGCCAACAAAAACTATCCCGTACCAAGAAACCAATTATTTTTCAAGTTTAATTTGTGATTATCTTGCTGAAAAAGATGCGTTAAACCCGTTCTTCGGAAATTTCCCAAAACTGGAAAATTTCGGTAAACAGATTGAAAAAAAGCAAGGTTTTACACAGGAATCTAGGGAGATGTTAGTTGAAGCCTTAAAAAAGCAATATATAAACGTTTCCATTTCAAAAGAAACACGTGATAACATTCAATCGCTTTCAAATGAGAAAACGTTCACCATTACTACCGGACATCAACTTAACTTATTTACGGGCCCACTTTACTTTTTGTACAAGATATTTTCAGTAATTAACCTTTCAGAAAAATTAAACAAAGAACATCCTGAAAACCATTTTGTGCCCGTTTACTGGATGGCAACCGAAGATCACGATTTTGAAGAAATTAATTATTTCAATTTCAAAGGAAAAAAAATACAATGGAATAAAGATGCTTCTGGTGCGGTAGGGGAGTTGTCAACCCAAGGACTAGACGAAGTTTTAGAAGTAGTGCAGGCTAAATTAGCAAACAGTGAAAGCGCTCAATACCTTATAGATCTTTTTACGGAGGCGTATACAAAGCACAAAACATTGACTCAAGCAACTCGTTATCTGGCTAATGAGTTATTTAAAACATATGGGTTAGTAATTGTAGACGGAAATGATACTTTGCTAAAAAAGGCTTTTGTTCCGTATGCTGAAAAAGAACTAACCGAAAATTTATCCTTTAGAAAAGTAACAGAAACCACCAAAAAACTAACCGATTTAGGCTACTCCGAACAAGTACACCCACGAGAAATCAATTTATTTTATTTAAAAGAAGAACTCCGTGAGCGTATTATTGAAAGAGATGGAACTTTCTATGTTAACGAAACTGAAATATTTTTTTCAAAAGAAGAATTACTTGAAGAGTTGGAAAATTATCCTGAGCGGTTTTCTCCAAACGCGTTATTACGACCGCTATTTCAAGAAGTGGTATTGCCTAATTTGTGTTACGTCGGTGGTGGAGGCGAATTGGCTTATTGGTTTCAGTTAAAAGATTATTTTGAAGCAATGGAAGTGCCGTTTCCCATGTTGTTACTTCGGAATTCTGTATTGCTAATGTCTTCTAAGCTTTCAGAAAAATTAGAAAAGTTGGATGTTTCAGTAGAAAATTTATTTTTGAAACAACACGAATTGAAAACAAATCATACAAAATACCTTTCAGAAATTAATATTGATTTTTCAAAACAGCGCGAGCATCTTCAGCAACAATTTAAAGATTTATATTCAATAGCTGAAAAAACAGATGTCTCCTTTTTAGGGGCCGTGGGTGCTCAAGAAAAAAAGCAATTAAACGGTTTAGATAATCTTGAAAAACGCTTATTAAAAGCTCAAAAACGCAAACTTGCTGATGAGTTAGAACGGTTAACAAATATCCAAGATACCTTATTCCCAAAACAAAGTTTGCAGGAACGCACTATGAACTTTTCAGAATTTTATCTGGAATATGATGATGCATTACTTTCAGAAATTAAAGAAAACTTAGATCCTTTGGTGAATGAGTTTACAGTGTTGGAATTGTAGGGCTTCGATACAATCTTATTGAAATGATAATTAAAAGAATAGTGTTGAAATTACATAGTTGCTAATCTACTGTTAAAGAGATAATCTTCATAAGTATTGTTATAGTGTACTTTCTTCTCAATTGATTTTATAACTTCCACAGCAAAGTCGGTTTTGTACATTTCGCCCATTACATTAAGTCCACCGGGACTGAACACATTTATTTCCATCAATTTGTCACCCACAATATCAATACCGACTAAAAACATACCATCTTGCACCAATTTTGGACGAACAATTTCTGCTAATTCTAGAATTTGATCTGTCATTTTCACTTTTTGTGGTTTTCCGCCGGCATGAATATTACTTCGAATATCACCGCTAGCATTTACACGTTGCATAATGGCGTATTTTCCATCTTCAGATTGTAACGGAACGCCGTTCATTAAAAATAACCGAGTGTCACCATTTTTAGCTTCTGGAAGATATTCTTGAGCAATTACAAATCCGTCACGACAGATAGCATCAATAGTTTGGGAAAGATTTTTTTCACTTTTACTATCCATCATAAATACGTTTTTCCCTCCCGAACCTTGCAAAGGCTTTAAAATCATTTTTTGCTTTTGTTCTTTAAAAAAATCTTTTATTTCTTGTTGATCACGTGTAATTATAGTTTTCGGGCGTAATATTTCAGGAAAATGCTGAAAATACATTTTGTTTACGGCACTGGCTAGTGTACTAGGATGGTTTAATACCAACACCTTATCTTGCATAGCGATTTCTCCAAAAATAAAGGCTGCATTCTGTGCCCATTCACGTTCATCAATTTCATCAGAAGGATCATTACGTAGAAAAAGAACATCTAATTCTGCTGAGGTAATTTTAGTAAACTCTTCTTTTTGAACAGCTTTAAAATACGTTTCTTGGTTATTGAATTTTTTTCCAGTTATAGTTTTACAACGAGCGGAAAGATGACCATCACTGGCATATGCCAATTCGCCTACGCCAATAAAAAATACATCGTGGTCTCTTTTATAGGCAGCATAGCCTAGTGCTGGAGTTGTATAATTAGGCTTTTCGGTTTTATGGTCGTTAATAATAAATGCAATTTTCATAGGTTTCTAATTTAGCAATTCGGTTAAGTGTATTCCGTCTTTTAATTTTTGAAGGCGTTCTTTGGCGATATCTCGCTCTAAAAAGCGTGGTAAAACAGGTTTTTTAATAATATTTCGGTGTAATAACTCTTCAATTAAATTCACGTGATTGGTATTAAACTTACCGGTGTATAAGGTTTCTATATTTCCACCGTCTTTGATGTAATCCATAATGTTTAATAATCCGGCAAGGTAAACAGCGTCTTTAATGAGACCGCCGCCTCGGTAAATTCGCATGGTAATGTAATAGGATGTGTATTCGGTAAAGTTGTAAGTGTTGTGAAGCATAGAAAATGTTTCAATAAATGAAGCTCCATTAACTAATGAATTGGCGGCTTCCACACGACCGGCCAACAGGCGTAATCTATTAATGGTAAGCCCATTTACTAAATATTCGGCTAAAACGGCTAATCCTTCTTGCAATTTATCATACCCAGAAAAACCTGCATACATTTGTTGTAAAGGTTGTCTTTTTCCGTTGCAATAGGTCAGAATATGTGTAGCTACCTCGTGTTGAACCAAAGCATCACAGCGACTAGCATCCATAGAGAGTTTATCACTAATTAATAATTTGGTTTTTGAAACCATAATTCCTGCAACGTCTTTTCGTATTTGAAGACCTAATTCAAGTTTTGGGAACTTTTCTTGGTAGTAATCAATTTCTTCTTGCGCATGTTTAGCAAATTCGTGACAATCAAATCGATTCATGTCACTTCGATCATCTGACCTTGGGAATTTTTTCAAAATAGCTGCGGCACCTTCTAGTACTTCAGGTTTAATAGTACCATACAGGCTTTCTCCTATAAAACGAAAATTATCGGTGCCTCGTTCTTCAAGCATTGTCAATTGCTTTTCAATTTCCAGACGCTTATCCCGTAAAATAAATGACAGTGTAGGGTCGTCTACTTTATCAATGGGTAGCTGATATAATTTTCGCTTTTCTTGTTCGGGGTCTAACGCAATAAGCCGGTAATTAAAAGCAGGTTTTTCTTGAAATTTATTCTCTTTAAATCGTTCCCATTCGTGCGTAGCATTTACTGGCGTGGTGCGAAGTAAAAAAGACATGCGTTCGCTAATTTCAGCTAATTCTTGATCTGCTTGTAACGTAATTCTATCTAAATTGGTTTTGCCTAGCATTAGGTAATGATTAAAGGGATTCGAGGTTTGTACCCGAATAAACTCATAGACCGCACGTTTTACTATCTCTGAAAAACGAGAACTGAATTTCCTATAAAAAATAGAAAACAGTTGGTTTTCCTCTGGACGTTCATAAATAGTTGGAATGCCTAAGCCAATTATAAGTGCACCAGACTCTTTACTTTCATCAATTTCAATAAGTGCATTCAAGTGTTCTGGGTGCCGAGAATGCGTATCATTTACAGTAGCAGATATTTCTGGGTAAATAACACGAAGTTCATCAAACCCTTCTTTAAAAGCGGCTATGGTTGCTGGAGCTTTAGCTTCAGGACAGAAAATTTCAAACTCTGCATCGTGATCCTTTCGTAAGGGCCACATTTCAATAATTAAAAAAGCATTTAATTGTTTAGAAATGGTTTTTGAGATACATTCTAACAAGTTTGTAACATCAACAGTATCCTTTACCACAAGATAGGAGGCTTGTGTTTTTAAAAGGCCTGAAAAATTAGTGTCTTTTTCTTTATACCTGTACACGCATATGTAGGGAAGGAGTTTGTCTATGTGTAATTCTCCTCCTTCAGCAATTGTCTCACTGACTGGAAGTTCTTCTTCAAGATTTTTGCAGATGGTGTTGATTAGCTTTTGTGAAATCATAGTAATTAAATTTACTACAATTAACATTCAACTACGATTTATGAAATTGTATTTAGTAAAAAATTAACTGCAAACGTTAGAAGAAATAAAAAGAAAAGGAGCTTTAAAGGTTTATTTCCTGTTGCTGTAAATAATTAAGTGTATTAGGCCCTTCGTTAAAAAGCAAATCTAAAATGGATAAATTGGGTAGAAACCCATGATTGCTTTCAAAAACTTGATAATATGGGGCTAATTGAAATGGCTTTTCTTTTTTAGCCTTTGCCAAATACCGTAGGTTTTTAACGTTCTCTGGTTGTTTACTATATTCTTCTGTGTAAGAAACAGAAGGTTCTAACTCTATTAATTCACAAATAGTGTCAAAAATTTGAAGGTTATGATCTAAAAGACCTGAAACTTTTTGGTTGAATAATGGATACAGTTCATCTTCATAAAACTCAAAGAAAGGTGAAGTACGGTAGGCGGTTTCGAGAGATTTCCAATGTTGTGATTGCCAAGGGAATTCATTTTCAACGATTATATCTTTAGACTTTTGGCGTTCGCCGGTATGTTTTATAGGAACATTCAATAACAACTTTCCATTGCTATGTGCAATGTATGCCCGCGTTCGGTACGATTGTTTTTGGTAATTGCCCGATACTTCAAAAATTACTTTTTCAGCTTGACTTATAGCCACCATCTGTGCAATGGAAGGGAAGTAAGTAGGATGTACTAAAATGGATTCCATTTTAACAAAATTAGCTACTGTAAATACAGAAGAATTTTCTATTCACTTATTTTTTAGCGCTCTTCTTTCTTCTTTTTCTGAAGAAATCAAAAGCAAACCAAATACCTAATAGAACTAAGAAATAAGAAAGATAAGAAACAGGTTTTCCGCTACCGCCAACAGTTGTAAATAAACGTTCCCACCGAACTTTATTCATAATACCTTGCTTGGTTCCATCCCAGCTCATCCAGATAAACACAGGTTTACCAACTACGTGGTTAAAAGGTACGTAACCCCACATTCTTGCATCTTGCGAGTTGTTACGGTTGTCACCCATCATCCAATAATAATCTTGTTGAAAGGTGTAGTTGCTTATAGGGTTTCCATTGAGCAGTACTTGGTTTCCAGAAGTTGTAATTTTATTGTCAATCCCTAATTCGCTTCCTTCATATACTTCGATAATACGACGGTAAAAAGGTAATGATTCAAGGTTTATGTCAACTGTTGCACCTTTCTTCGGAATATAGATAGGTCCAAAATTATCAGCATTCCACTTGTAACGATCATCTTGTGGAAAAACCCCAGCGTCAAACTCTCCCGCATCAGATTTATAACGAAAAACCTCGGCAATATTTGGGTTTTTCTTGAGCATGCTCAGCGCTTCTTCAGAAACTGCGGGTAAAATGTATGCTTTTAAATCTTCGTCATATCCAATGCCATCAGTGATATCGTATTGATCCCTAAATATGTTCGGATTTATTTTACCTTTGGTTCTAAATGCATAAGAAAACTGAATCTTAGAACGATCGGGTAAGTCGTTTAGTTTTCCGTCAATATAAACGTAACCATCACGAACTTCTAAAGAATCACCTGGTAAACCAACAGAGCGTTTTACGTAATTCGATTTTTTATCAATTGGTTTATAGGCATGGCCTTTAGGTGGTGGACCTATATCTTCAAACTCATCAATTGGCCAGTTGAATACAACAATGTCATTGCGTTCAATATCTTGAAAACCTGGAAATCTAAAATACGGTACTTGAGGTTTTGGGATGTATGACTTTGTTTTTACTACCGGTATCGTGTCGTGAACCATAGGAAATGAAAGTGGCGTCATTGGCGCTCGAGCTCCATAATGGAACTTACTTACAAACAGAAAATCACCAACTAACAACGTTTTCTCTAGAGATGCTGTTGGAATGGTAAACGGCTGCATAAAATAGGTGTGTACAATGGTTGCAGCAACAACTGCAAATAAAATAGAACTAACCCATTCTCCAGCAGCAGTGCGTGGTTTTAAACTTCTTTCTTCAATATAAGTTACATCTTGAGTGTAGTTTATATAATAGAGGTATAATCCTAATGTGATGATAGCTAAAAAAGTATCTGCATTGCTATTTCGTCCAAAACTACGTAAGGTTTCTACCCAAACTACTGGAAACATAATTAAGTTTACAATGGGGATGAAGAGTAGAATAGTCCACCACCAAGGGCGATTAATAATTTTCATTAAAACTACTGCATTGTATACAGGAACAGCCGCTTCCCAAGCTTGTCTTCCAGCTTTAACGTATAACTTCCAAGTACCCAAAAAGTGGATTACTTGTACTAATAGGAAAAATAATAACCAACCTGTCCAACTCATATTTTATATTTTTCTGAAGAAATGTATTTCTTCTTTTAGTCTTTTTAATTTAAAAACATCTTGCAATACTACGAAATTCCCAAGACATCTTTCATCGTGTAAACACCGCTTTCCTTTTTAGCAAGCCATTCAGCAGCAAGGATAGCACCTTTAGCGAATCCATCGCGGGTATGTGCCTCATGCTTTATTGAAATAGTATCAATTTTTGAACTATACTCCACACTATGTGTTCCTTTAACATCACCTTCTCGTTTTGCAGTGATAGGTATTGTTTTTTCTGAAGTTTCCTCCAACGTCCAATTTTCTTTATTCGTATGTTTTATAATTCCTTCCGCAATGGTAATGGCAGTGCCACTTGGGGCATCTTTTTTTTGAGTATGATGAATCTCTTCTACTGAAACATCATATTCATTCCACGGAGCCATTAAATTAGCAACGTAATCATTAATGCTGAAAAATAAATTAACACCTACACTGAAGTTGGACGCATAAATGAAACGTGCGTTACGGTTTTCACATTTTTTTAGCACTTTTTTATAATCATCTAACCATCCAGTTGTGCCAGAAACTACAGGAATTCCTTCTTTAAAGCATCGAGTTATGTTTTCAACAGCAGCTTCAGGAATTGAGAATTCTATCGCAGCATCTGCTTCTTTTAAAGTGCCTTCTTCAAAATCACTGCCTAGTTTATAAACAACCTCATGACCTTTTTTAATGGCTAACTTTTCAATGGTTTTACCCATTTTTCCATATCCTAAGAGTGCTAATTTCATTATAATTTAAATCGAAATGACAAACCGTAATTGGCTTGTGTATTAATTGAATTTACTTCAAAATTGGGGGAAATTGAAAGATCTTCGGTAACGTTATACTGCTGTAGGTGAGCGTCCACATTGGCATCAATTATATTTAGCATATAAACTAAAACAACGGCAATAATACTGTAATCTTTATTCGTTTTCGCATTACGTTGGGCATCAATTAGCCGTTCGGTAGAAATGCCTTGAAATTCATCGTCTTCAAAACCAGCTAATCTTCTTTTATAAGCATCTCTAAACTGATTATAATCATCGTCATTTTTCAAATAAAAATATACGCCTGTGGCCATTCCAGCATAGATTATCGGAATTTTCCAGTATTTTTTATTGTAGGCTTGTCCTAAACCTGGTACTACAGCAGAATAAAATGCAGCTTTTGAAGGTGCTAGAGGATTATAAGGTTTTTTGTCTACAACGGTGTCTTTAATAACAATACCTTCCCTTTTTTCAGAAAGAACCACGCTATCTTTTTGTACAGCTGTAGAATCAACTTCTTGTGCAAAAGCTGCTGTTGCTATTATAAGAAATAGGATATTTAAAAGCTTATTGTTCACTTTTCAGAACCTTGAGAATACGTTGAAAATCTTCTTTGTTTTTAAAAGGAACCACCAATTGTCCTTTGCCTGATTTTGAAACTTTTACATTAACTTTAGTTTCTAAGAGATCTTCCAACTCCTTTCTGCCTTTATTGGCAAATTGAGGTGTAGTTTTTTTAGCTGGTTTTGTTTGTTTCTCATCACCAGATTTGTACGAACGCACTAGAGCTTCGGTGTCTCGAACGGATAATTTATTGCTAAGTATTTTTTCGTAAATATCTAATTGATGGTCGGGATCATCAACATTGATTAGTGCTCGCCCATGTCCCATAGAAATAAAACCATCACGCATTCCCGTTTGGATTATTGGGTCTAGTTTGAGAAGGCGAAGATAATTAGCAATAGTCGATCTATTTTTTCCTATGCGATCACTTAACTCTTCTTGAGTAATTTCAATTTCTTCGATTAACCGTTGATATGAAAGTGCAATTTCAATAGGATCTAAGTCTTGGCGTTGAATGTTTTCAACCAAAGCCATTTCTAATGACTCTTGATCGTTTGCAATTCGAATATATGCAGGAATACGCTCTAAGCCTATTAGTTTGGAAGCTCTATAACGACGTTCCCCACTAACTAATTGGTATTTGTTAAACCCTAATTTTCGAACAGTTATAGGTTGAATAACGCCTAGTTCTTTAATAGAAGAAGCTAATTCTCGAAGGGTTTCTTCGTTAAAGCTGGTACGAGGTTGAAATGGGTTTACTTCAATTGTTTCCAATTCTAACTCAACAATATTACCAACAACTTTGTCTGCGTTTTCATCTTCAGCAGATTTTATATCTTTCGAAGGGTCATTCAGTAAAGCTGAAAGTCCTCGCCCTAAGGCTTGTTTTTTAGTTGCTTTCGCCATCGATCGTTTCTAATTTTTCTCAATTAACTCTTGTGCCAAACTTAAGTAATTATTGGCGCCTTTACTACTAGCATCATAGCTAATTATGCTTTCGCCATAGCTTGGTGCTTCACTTAAACGCACATTTCGCATAATGATTGTCTTAAATACCATTTCGTCAAAATGCTTTTTTACTTCATCTACCACTTGGTTGGAAAGACGTAACCGTGAATCATACATGGTCAATAACAATCCTTCAATGTCAAGATTGTTGTTGTGTATTTTTTGAACACTTTTAATCGTATTTAAGAGCTTTCCTAGTCCTTCCAATGCAAAATATTCACATTGAATTGGAATAATAACAGAATCAGCTGCTGTTAAGGCGTTAAGCGTAAGCAGTCCAAGTGATGGCGCACAGTCTATTAAAATATAATCGTATTGCTCTTTTAAGCCTATAATGGCATTTTTTAACATTGATTCGCGCTTATCTTGATCTACGAGTTCAATTTCTATAGCCACTAAGTCTATATGCGCCGGAATAAGGTGCAAATTTGGCGAAGAAGTTTCCATAATGGCATCAGCAGCAGATATTGTGTGTTCCAAAATTTGGTAGGTGCCTTTTTCAACTTCTTCTACATCAATACCTAATCCCGAAGTCGCATTGGCCTGGGGATCGGCATCAATAAGTAAAACTTTTTTTTCTAATACGCCTAGAGAGGCAGCTAAATTTACCGAGGTAGTGGTTTTGCCCACGCCTCCTTTTTGATTGGCAATTGCTATTATTTTACCCATTAAGTTAGTTATGGTTTAAAGGCTAAAAATACGATTAATTATGCGGACATAAAATCATTTTTGTTAACAGGAAGTAAACATTTTATGTTTTTATAATGATTGCCAGATTACAAACTTGAGATTTTAATAGATAAGCTATTTATTGTAAGTGATTAAGATTTGTTTTTTTTAGAACGAATCATCATCTCAAGCATATCCCACATTTCGTCTGGTACATCTTCGAGTAAATTCATTTGTCCAGCACCTTTTAGCCATTCACCACCATCAATTACAACTACTTCGCCATTTAAATAAGCCGAAAAATCTGAAACTAAGTATGCTGCTAAGTTTGCCAATTCTTGGTGGTCACCCACACGCTTTAAAGGTACTTTTTTAGCTAAATCAAATTTCTCTTTTAAATCGCCTGGTAATAAACGATCCCACGCACCTTTTGTAGGGAATGGGCCTGGCGCAATGGCATTAAAGCGAATACCATATTTTGCCCATTCTACCGCTAGCGAACGTGTTAAGGCTAAAACTCCAGCTTTTGCAGTTGCGCTAGGTACTACGTAGGCAGATCCCGTAAACGCGTAAGTTGTTACAATGTTTAAAACGGTTTTATTTTCTTCTTTTTTATCTATCCAATGTTTTCCAAAGGCAAGCGTACAGTTTTTTGTTCCTTTTAAAACGATATCGATAATCGTATCAAAAGCATTGGCTGAAAGACGCTCGGTAGGGGAAATAAAGTTTCCTGCGGCGTTGTTTAGTAAAACGTCCACTGTTCCAAATTCTTTAACCGAAGCTTGTACCATGGCTTCAACTTCGTCATAATTACGTACATCACATTGTACAGGTAAAACAGTACCGCCCGTCTGTTCTTCTAGTTCTTTTTTAACGGTTTCTAGTTTCTCAATATTTCTAGAAGTGATTACCACATTGGCACCTAATTCTAGAAAATAGGTAGTCATTGATTTTCCTAATCCGCTACCACCACCGGTAACGACTATTGTTTTTCCTTTAAGTGCATCGTCACGAAGCATTTTTGCTGAAGTATCCATAGCTGTTTTTTTTATTAGTCTTGTAAAAATAGGGAATCGGTTTTAATTAGTATGCGTGCATAGTAAAATAATTACCAGCTTTTCTTATAAGCCACACAGTATTTAAACCGATCATCCCCAATTAATTTTGGATGCTGAAAATCACCTGTATATTTCATCCCAATTTTCTGCATTACTTTTTGTGATGGGATATTTTTATCTGGGGTAAAAGCATACACTTCTTTTAGGTTGAATTTTGGCAGAGCGGCTTCCAAACAGGCTTTGGCGGCTTCTGTTGCGTAGCCTTTTCCCCAAGCGCTGCGTTTTAAACGCCAACCCATATCTACACAAGGTGTAAACTTACTTTCCCACGTTTGATTCATAAACCCAGTAAAGCCGATAAATTCTGAGGTTTCTAATATATCAACAGCAAAATAACAGTATCTTTGTAGAATAAAATGGTTTTGTAGTTTCTGAATGAGATTACGTGATTCCTCTCCTGAAAGTAGGCTAGGGAAATATTGCATTACTTCAGGGTCTTTTCCCATTTCAATGAAGGGTTCTATATCTGAAGCTTTCCAATTTCGTAATCCTAATCGCTCTGTTTTCAGGATATAGTTATTCATTCTTCTGAAAATGCATCAATTAAAATTTGAAGTATTTCAATGGCCGCATCACTTATTTTAGTCCCTGGGCCATATACAGCAGTAGCCCCAGCATCAAATAAATATTGATAATCTTGCGAAGGGATTACCCCTCCTACAATTACCATGATATCTTCACGGTCGTGTTTCTTTAATTCTTCAATAACCTGCGGAACCAAGGTTTTGTGTCCTGCAGCTAATGAGGAAACCCCTAAAATATGTACATCGTTTTCAACCGCTTGTTTGGCTGCTTCTGCAGGTGTTTGAAATAAAGGGCCAATATCTACATCAAACCCTACATCGGCATAACCAGTAGAGACTACTTTCGCGCCGCGATCGTGACCGTCTTGTCCCATTTTTGCAATCATAATTCGAGGACGTCGACCTTCTATTTCGGCAAAATTATCTGCTAATTCTCTTGCCTTTGCAAAGGATGGGTCTTTCTTTATTTCTTTACTATACACGCCACTAAATGATTTTATTTGTGCTTTATACCTTCCAAATACTTCTTCTAGAGCATCTGAAATTTCACCTAATGTAGCGCGTTCCCGAGCTGCATCTACGGCTAAAGCTAATAAATTTCCGTCACCTGTTTTAGCACATTCGATTAATTTTTGAAGTGTCTCTTTTACTTTTTGAGTGTTTCGTTCTTTTTTAATGCGCTCTAAGCGTTCTACTTGAGAGGTGAGTACCTTTTGGTTGTCCACATCTAAAATTTGAAGTGGATCTTCTTTTTCAAGTCGGTATTTGTTAGTCCCAACGATAACGTCTTGACCACTATCAATACGAGCTTGTTTTCTTGCAGAAGCTTCTTCAATACGTAATTTCGGAATCCCTTTTTCAATCGCTTTTGTCATCCCGCCTAATTCTTCCACTTCCTCAATCAGCGCCCAAGCACTTTTTGCGATGTCGTCGGTCAATTTTTCTACGTAGTAACTCCCTGCCCAAGGATCGACAGTTTTAGTGATTTCAGTTTCTTCTTGAAGGTAAATTTGTGTGTTTCGTGCAATTCTTGCTGAAAAGTCTGTAGGTAAAGCGATTGCTTCGTCCAACGCGTTCGTATGTAATGATTGTGTACCACCAAAAGCGGCAGCCGAAGCTTCAACACATGTTCTAGCTACGTTGTTAAAAGGATCTTGCTCGGTTAAACTCCAACCACTGGTTTGACAGTGTGTTCGAAGGGATAATGATTTTGGGTTTTTTGGATTGAATCGCTTTACCAATTTTGCCCACAACATACGAGCGGCTCGCATTTTTGCGATTTCCATAAAATGGTTCATCCCGATTGCCCAGAAAAAAGAAAGGCGAGGGGCAAAGGTGTCAATGTCCATCCCAGCATCGATACCGGTGCGAATGTAGTCCAATCCATCTGCTAAGGTGTATGCCAATTCAATGTCACAAGTAGCTCCTGCTTCTTGCATATGGTAGCCGGAAATGGAAATAGAATTAAAGCGCGGCATATTTTTGGACGTGAATTCAAAAATATCACTGATTATTTTCATCGATGGCGTAGGCGGATAGATGTAAGTGTTCCGCACCATAAATTCCTTTAAAATATCGTTTTGGATGGTTCCTGCCAAGGCTTCGGGTGAAACGCCTTGTTCTTCGGCAGCGACAATATAAAATGCCATAATAGGTAAAACAGCCCCATTCATAGTCATAGAAACACTCATTTTGTCCAACGGAATTTGGTCGAAAAGAATTTTCATATCTTCAACTGAATCAATGGCAACTCCTGCTTTTCCTACATCGCCAAAAACACGTTCGTGATCACTGTCGTATCCACGGTGGGTTGCTAAATCAAACGCTACCGAAAGCCCTTTTTGTCCAGCAGCTAAGTTTCTACGGTAAAAGGCGTTGCTCTCTTCCGCAGTTGAAAAACCTGCATATTGACGGATGGTCCAAGGTCTGCGAACGTACATAGTAGAGTAGGGGCCTCGTAAATACGGTGAAATACCAGCTGCAAACTCCAAATGATCTAAATTTTTTAAATCTTTAGCCGAATACCGATTTTTAACATCGATTTTTTCAGCAGTGGTGTACGTTTTATTCACTACACTCGGTTTCGGATTTTTACATTCCGTTTTTTTTAAGCTAATATGTTGAACATTTTTTCTACTCATAACTATTAAAACTTCTAACTCCTAAATAGACCGCAAATGCTACAAACAATATAGCGGCAATAATCATTATAACTCTATAATATTTCGATTTGCTTAAGGTGTCCCTTCTTAAAAATAAGGCAAGGCCTATAATAGCAAACCCAATGCCTAAGATTATTTCAAGTGCTTCTCTACTCATTACTCTTGTTTTAAGCGTTCTTGTTCCGTTTGCTCTGCCAATCTTTTTTCTATAATTGGCTCAATAATTGTTTTTCTTGGCTTTGTTTTTACAAAAGGGTATAAATCTAAATCATCCTTCATACGGTCTTCAGGATTGGTATGATAATTTGTACCTAACAATTTAAGTTTCCCTTCGTTGTAAAGTTGCTGTTCTTTTTCAGCACTTTCTTTAATTTTTTGTTGAACTTTCCCTTCTTTCAACTGTTGTAGAAATCCGCCGCCTTTTTCAATGGTTTTAAATAACTCTAATGCTTTTTCGGCGAGTTCGTCGGTTAAGCTTTCTATGTAGTATGTTCCATCGGCTGCATTGCTAACCGTATCAAAATAGCTTTCTTCTTTCAAAACCAATAATTGATTACGGCTTATACGCTCTCCAAATTCATTGCTTTTATGGTACAAAGCATCGTACGGTAAATTACATATAGTATCGGCTCCTCCTAATATGGCACTCATACATTCGGTGGTAGTTCTTAACAGGTTTACATTATAATCATATAATGTTTTATTACGTTTTGAAGGCATTGCGATAATATGGCACGTTTCAGAAATTTTATATTCTGAAGCTAATGCGGCGTATAATTTGCGAAGCGCCCTAATCTTTGCAATTTCAAAGAAGTAGTTAGATCCTACGGCGACTTTGAAAGTGATTTCAAGAGATTGCTGTGAGTTGGACCCTTCGACTGCACTCAGGGTGACATTGTCAAAATGATTTAAGTATTCATTGGCGTGGGCAAGCGCATAGGCCAATTGTTGTACAATAGTTGCTCCGCCATTTTGATAGCCGGTTGTATCAACACTTATAATTGCTTCGGAAGAATTTTCAGAAAGAATATTTTCTAAAATTTTATGGTCTTCTTTTAAATTATGAAACCAGTTTCCGGAACGAGTAAGATTTCCTATTAAATCAATATTGTAAAAAACAGTCGTCTTTTTTTCTGAAAAAAACTGTTTCAACTTGGTTATAAAATCTTTTGAAAAAAAGGTAAGGTTGAAATAAATAGGGGCTTTTTCAAAAGGATATTTTTTAAATACTTTATAAATATCAAATTCATTTTCTGCTTCAAAAACAATCGCTTCTGCACCTCTTTCTATGGCATCGATTGCTAAATTATTGGCAATTGCTTCATCATCGATAAAAATATGCTGTGCAATATGCCAAGTAGTTGGCTGACCGGGAATAGGGGTGAAGGCTTCTTCAAAATCATCAGGATGGTAAAAAGGTTTTACGTGAATACCTTCCCGACTTTGCCAAACGAGCGTTTCGTTATAATCGGCACCTTTTAGGTCGGCTTGTATTTTTTGTTTCCACTCTTTAGCGGAAACGGAATCAAAATCTTTAAATAAATCACTCATCGTCTTCCTTGTTTTTAAGGCTGTCTTCGTGTTCTATAATATAAATATCTTCGTTTTCTCTTTTAAGATAGTATTTTTCGCGCGCAAACTTCTCTACTTCGTCACTATCTTTCATTTTTTCGATAAAGGCTTTGTCCTTTTCTATTTCAGATTGATAGAACTCAGCATTTTCTTGTAACCCTTTAATATCTTCGTCTAATTCTTCGTGAATAAACCACGAATTAGTATCAAAAAAAACCATCCAAGCCAGAAAGACCAAAACAATGAGCATGTATTTGTTGCTCAGTATTTTGAACCATTTTTTTTGTTTTATTTCTGAAAATTTCACGATTCGGTTTTTGCTAATTTTTGATTAATAATACTGCGTATTAAATTAACGGCAACAGTGTTATATCGATTCGTTGGTATAATAATATCAGCAAATTCTTTTGTTGGTTCAATGAACTGCTGATGCATGGGTTTTAAGGTGGTTTGGTAACGAGTTAACACTTCGTCCAAATCTCTGCCCCGTTCTGCGATATCCCGTTTTAACCTTCTTATTAAGCGCTCATCACTATCAGCATGGACAAATATTTTAATATCAAATAACTCCCTAATATCTGGGTGGGTTAAAATCAATATTCCTTCTACAATAACTACTTTTCGAGGATGTGTGGTAAGCGTTTCTCCGGTGCGGTTATGATCTACAAAACTGTACACAGGTTGCTCAAAACTATTTCCCTCTTTTAGCTCTTTTAAGTGACTCACTAACAAGTCGAAATCGATGGCTTGTGGATGATCAAAATTAATTTTCACCCGTTCATCTAACGATAGGTGAGATGTGTCTTTATAATAAGAATCTTGTGAGATGATGCAAACTTCATCTGCTGGTAATTCTTCAACAATTTGTTGCACAACGGTTGTTTTTCCGCTTCCGGTACCGCCGGCAATGCCAATTATGAGCATGTTTTTTTAGTTTTTACAAAAGTAGGGATTAAATAAGAATATAGAATATAGCGGACAGAATAAAGAAAAGTCTTTATCTACTTTTTAATATTTGCCACCTCTTCTTCCGTTACGGGTTTTTCTTGGGTATTACCCCAAGAGGTCATGACGTAGTTTAATACATCGGCAACTTCTTTGTCGCTTAATCCCATGGGTACCATGACACCGTCGTATTTTTTACCGTTAACTTCTATTTCTCCACGTTGTCCAAATTTTACAGCATGAATGCTTTCCTCTCTTTTATCGCTTAGCCAATTAGAGCCTGCCAATGGGGGAAATGTATTTGGAACACCTTTACCGTTCCCTAAATGACATTGCATACAGAAATCTGTGTAGATTAATGCTCCTCGTTCTTTGCTGGATTGTTGTGAAGTTTGATCTTTTTGTGATGATTCAGCAGTGTAATCTCCTATTTTTAAAGCTTCTTTCTTTTCTTTTTTTGAATTATTGCAAGCGGTTAAAAAAAACAAAGTGAATAGGATAACAGCAATTTTTTGCATAATTTAAATTATAAAATATTGATTGATACTTGTTTTAATTGAAAAGAATTATTGAGGAACAACTTTGAATATTCCTTGTCCTTCTACGGCGATGTAAATATAATCATCTGGGCCCATTTTTACATTACGAACTCGACCAATATCTTGTGCAATTTTTTCGCGACCTATTACTTTATCGCCATCTAATTTTACTAATTCAACATAATTGAATTTTAAGGAGCCTATTAACAAATGTCCTTTCCAGTCGGGATACTTATCTCCTGTTACAAAATCCATCCCGCAAGGTGCTATGGAAGGTACCCAATAATATTCGGGTTGTTTCATTCCGGGTTTTGATGTGATATCGGTAAATTTTGTGCCGCTGTAATTTATACCGTATGAAACTACTGGCCATCCGTAATTAGCTCCTTTTTCTACAATATTGATTTCGTCTCCACCTTTGGGACCGTGTTCGTGAATCCAAATTTTTCCAGTTGTAGGGTTTTTTGCCATTCCTTGCGGATTTCTATTTCCGTAGGTGAAAATTGCTTTTTTTGCATTGTTTTCATTTACAAAAGGGTTGTCATCAGGGATGCTTCCGTCGTCATTTAAACGATATATTTTGCCTCCATCGCGGGTAATGTCTTGCGGATTTACATCACGATTACCACGTTCTCCAACAGAGAAGTAAAGATAGCCGTCGCGATCAAACTCAATGCGCGAACCAAAGTGTTGTCCTCTTGTTGTGTTGGGACCTGCTTTATACAATTCTTCAATATTTGTTAATGCTTCATTTTCCAATTTACAGCGTATTAATTTTGTGTTTCCGCCGTCACCTTCCCCTTCGGTAGAAGCATAGGTTATATAAATCCAGCCATTTTCAGAATAACTAGGATGTAGTTCTATATCTAATAAACCTCCTTGTCCTCGATTGTAAACTTCTGGCACATTTTTTATTTCTGTTTTGTTTCCGTCATTAAAGTGAATGAGCTGTCCAGCTTTTTCGGTAATTAGCATGCTTCCGTCGGGTAGCCAGGTCATCCCCCATGGGTTGTCGAGGTTGTTAACTACTTTTTCTGTAGAATAGTCTCGGGTGTTTTGTGTTTTTAGAACTACGTCATTTTCTTTTTTACGTTGTGCACAAGAAGCCATAACCGTAAATGAAAGTAGGAGGACTAGGAGTTTTTTCATAGTAGATTTCTTTTCTGAAAAGATACTAAAATACGCTGAAACCTAAAAGGGCTTGTTTTTAATTGTAACTATTTTAAAGTTCTATTTTTTTAAATGAATAATGGCCTATTATTTTCCAATTGAACAGAACATCTTCTATAACTTGCCCGCCACCAATATTATGTACTACGAGATTTCGTTTTTTGTCAATTGATTTTTTATTAATTACAACTCCAATATGCGTAAGACCACGACCAAGATTCCAAGCCACAATATCCCCAGGGATAAATTTTTCTGGTTCTTTGGTATTTGTTTTTATTGTTCCAAAACGTGAGAAGAAAGTCATCAAGTTAGGAACACGACGATGGTCTATATTCGAATCGGTATTATTCAAGCCCCAGTTTTGTGGGTATTTGTGAAAATTTGCTTTCATATCCTCGTGTACTAATTGTTGTAGATCAACATCTAATATACGGTAAGCACGTATCACTACATCGGTGCATACACCTTTGTCTGCGGGAACATCTCCATTGGGATAATCAATTGAAAAATAACTGGGGTCATAGGTTACATCTTGTTGGGTAAGCTGTATGGCAGCTTGAGAAAGTGTTTCTTGTGCTTGTAAGGCAGAAAGACAAAACAAACTTATAAGTACGCAAACAATTTTTAGGTTTTTCATTGCGGTTTTATGGTATCTATTATTTCTTTGCTTTGGTCTATGGAGTTGTAAAACTCTTGTTTTTTAGACTCAAAATAGTCAGGCAACGGTATGTCAAAATCATTTTTAATGATGGTTTCTATATACATTAGGTTATTGGACTTAATAAGATCAAGTTGAAAGGCGTTATCCCTAAAAGAACCTAACCTTTGGTATATTTCTTCAAAAGCTTGCTCACTATCTCGGTTATGAAACACTGTTTTTATAGCGTCATTTACTCTGTTGTAATACAGAATGCAAGCTCTTTGTTCGCTATATAACTGTTGAAGACTTTTTAACTGATTTACCGTCAGACGGTTCATGAAATATGGTTTTTTTTGGACCACCCTCCAATAGGAATCCTTAAAGAAAAGATCTGGCTCAGGAAGTGGGGATTGGTGTAGAAATAGCTCCTTAAATTCAGTCTTAGTCATGCTATACTTTAAAGAACGATCTTGGTTTTGAAATTTTTTATAAAACTTACGCCAATAATTGGTCTCAAACTGGACCTGTTGAGTGTAATTTAGTTTTAGTTCAGTTATAAGGTTACTTTTAAGGCTCTCAAACTCTTCTTGTTTTTGTTGCTCATAGTCATATTTTTGGTACAAAAATACAAGCGTCAAACAACAGGTAGTTACTGCTAAAAGATATACAAAACGTTTTGCAAGAGTATGGGGTACGCTTTTTTTCATAGTTTCTGAAATGTTAGGTTGTTTTTAAATTAGCATCAATAATGTAAGGTAGATTATTTACTTGAAAAAGCACTTTGACTACGTGTGATTTTTTATAAACCTATTTAAAGTATTTCAGTTTATTCATTACGGACATGTAGTTTTTTCTAATCCAATTTTTTTTGAAAAGATACTATAAAATACTGAGGATATTTGAAAGTATGGGTTTAATAATAGATGAGAACATATGAGTTTAGAGGGAACTTATAAGGGGTTTTTAAAATAAAAAAGTCCCCCTAGTTAATTAACCAAAGAGACTCTGCGGGGGGCATTATTTTAAAAGCCTAACCATTCTAATTGATGGATCTCTGACTTCAATTATATATACGGAAAAATTATAGGGTCGGTTTTATCTTACAAACTATTTTTTAATCCTCTTCTAAAGCGGCTTCCAACTCATCTGTCATTCCAAGGTTATGAAACACATCTTGTACGTCATCATCATCTTCAAACGCTTCAATAAGGTTAACAATTTGCTTTGCTTCATCAACGGGTAAAGTTTCTGTATTTAAGGGGATGCGTTGTAATTCAGCATTATGAGTTTCGATATTTAAAGATTCTAGTTTTTCAGACATGCTGCCGAAATCCGTAAAATCCGTATAGATTACAAAAAAGTCGTCTTCATTTTCAAACTTAGTTGCGCCAGCTTCAATAAGCTCTAGCTGTAGTTCCTCAAAATTCCAGTCTAAACCTTCTTTTTTCAAAGTAAAAACACCTTTTCGGTCAAAGAGAAACTCCAATGAACCATTGGTGCCCAAACTACCATTATGCTTGGTGAAAATAGAACGAACCGATGCTACTGTACGATTAGTGTTGTCTGTTGTACACTCAACATAAATTGCAATACCGTGAGGGCCGTAGCCTTCAAAAGTCATTTTTTCATAACTATCAGCATCGGCGCCCGAAGCCTTTTTTATAGCTCGTTCAATGGTGTCTTTAGGCATATTTACACCTTTTGCATTTTGTATGGCATTACGCAATGATGGATTGGTTTCTGGGTCGCCATTTTGATTGTTTTCCTTTATTGCGACAGTAATTTCTTTAATAACGCGTGTAAATTGCTTGGCTCGTTTTTTATCTTGCGCGCCTTTTCGGTGTTTAATATTTGCCCATTTACTATGTCCTGCCATTTTTGAGGTTATTAAGTTTATTTATCAATTTTAAATCTTTAAAAAAAGATTTCTCTTATGGAGACTGAGTGGCGGTCACTGAGCGGAGTCGAAGTGAGCCGAAGTCCGAGTTAATTTACAACTTACTTGTTTTTTCAATTTCTTAAAAATACATTCTCTTAAAGTTTTCTGAAAAGATGAGTTTTTAAACATGGGTTTTTTACATTCTGTTGTAACAATTTTTCAAAACCGTATATTTACGGAAAATTCTTTTCTATGAGTGCAACTTATAAAGCCATGGTTAACGACTCGTTTGAGTTTTCAATGCCTGGCGATGCTATAAAAACGTTAGATAGCGTTTCTGAAACTAAAAACAAAGTACATCTACTTCAAAAAAATAAATCGGTCACTGCCGAAGTGATTTCCAAAGACCTTCTTAATAGAACCTATACGATTAAAGTAAACGGAAATAGGTATACTGTTAAAATTGAAAACGAACTCGATGCGCTTATTGCTGAAATAGGACTTTCCCTTGGGAATGATTCCGTTGAGAATGAAATTCACGCCCCGATGCCGGGATTAATTTTAGAAGTAAACGTAAAAGAAGGCGATTCGGTGACTGAAGGCGATTCGCTCTGTGTACTAGAAGCTATGAAGATGGAAAACGCTCTAGGTGCACCGAGAGACGGTGTGGTAAAAGCCGTACACATTGCTACCGGAGAAACGGTAGATAAAAATGCATTGTTAATTGAACTAGAAGACTAATGGATATTAAAAAAATATTGGTTGCTAACCGAGGGGAAATTGCCCTTCGCGTTATGAAAACCGCTCGAAATATGGGCTTGAAAACGGTAGCTGTTTTTTCGGAAGCAGACCGCAATGCCCCACACGTTAAATTTGGAGATGAAGCCGTATGTATTGGCCCGCCACCTTCTTCAGAATCTTATCTAAAAGGTGATTTAATTATTGAAACAGCAAAAGAGTTAGGAGCTGATGCGATACATCCTGGTTATGGATTTTTAAGTGAAAATGCAGATTTTGCTGAAGCAATAGAAAAAGCAGGATTAATTTTCGTGGGTCCAAAATCGTACGCTATTAAAGTAATGGGGGACAAGTTGGCGGCTAAAGATGCTGTGAAAGATTACGATATCCCGATGGTACCTGGAATAGACGAAGCTATTACAGATGTAGAGAAAGCAACAAAAATTGCAAAAGATATTGGTTTCCCTATTTTAATAAAAGCCGCTGCCGGTGGCGGTGGAAAAGGGATGCGTGTTGTAGAAGAGGAAAAAGAACTGGCCGAACAAATGAAACGAGCTATTAGTGAAGCGGAATCTGCTTTTGGTAATGGTGCCGTTTTTATTGAAAAGTACGTTGCATCGCCACGACATATTGAAATTCAAGTATTAGCCGATACACATGGTAATGTGTTGCATTTATTTGAACGTGAATGTAGTGTACAACGAAGACATCAAAAAGTTGTAGAAGAAGCACCTTCGGCGGTTTTAACGCCTCAATTGCGAAAAAAAATGGGCGAAGCTGCGATAAAAGTTGCTAAAGCTTGTGATTATGTGGGTGCCGGAACAGTTGAGTTTTTACTCGATGAAAATCATAACTTCTACTTTTTAGAAATGAACACCCGCTTGCAAGTGGAACATCCCGTAACGGAGTTTATCACCGGTATTGATTTGGTAGAAGAGCAAATTAAAATAGCCGACGGACAAGAACTATCGTTTACACAAGAGGATTTAGAAATAAACGGTCACGCTCTCGAGTTGCGTGTGTATGCAGAAGATTCCCTTGATAATTTTATGCCGAGTGTTGGTACATTAGATGTGTATCAACCACCAAAAGGAAAACATATTAGAATGGACGATGGTTTTGAAGAAGGAATGGAAGTTCCTATTCAATACGATCCTATGTTGGCCAAGCTGATTACCTACGGAAAAACCCGTAACGAAGCCATTCAACATATGATTGAAGCTATTGCTGATTATGAAGTAGAAGGGGTAAGTACTACCTTGCCTTTCGGGAAATTTGTTTGCGAGCATGAAGCTTTTCGAAGTGGGAATTTTGACACGCATTTTGTAAAGAAATTTTATTCTGAAGATTTGCTTAAGGAAGAAATTAAAGAAGAAGCCGAAATAGCAGCTAAAATTGCCTTGAAAACCTACCTGAAAGAAGTGGAGCAATTACGAGTACCAAAACATTAATAGCGATAGAGTTTATGAGCGATACGAATAAAGAATTACAGAAAAAGATAGCCGAAGCAAAATTAGGCGGAGGCGAAAAAAGAATAGAAAAACAACACGAAAAGAAGAAACTCACAGCGCGTGAGCGAATAGAATATCTATTAGACGAAGGCTCTTTTGAAGAAATGGGCATTCTTGTTACTCACCGTACCACCGATTTTGACATGGACAAGCAAAAATATTACGGTGACGGAGTTGTAACAGGATACGGAACAATAGACAACCGACTTATTTACGTGTTTGCTCAAGATTTTACTGTTTTTGGCGGCGCTTTATCTGAAACACACGCTGAGAAAATTTGTAAAATTATGGATCACGCCTTACGAGTAGGAGCCCCTTTAATTGGGCTTAACGATTCAGGTGGGGCCCGAATTCAAGAAGGGGTACGTTCGTTAGGTGGTTATGCCGATATTTTTTACCGAAACGTGCAGTCTTCCGGAGTGATTCCGCAGATTTCAGCAATAATGGGGCCTTGCGCCGGTGGAGCCGTATATTCCCCAGCGATGACCGATTTCACGATGATGGTGCAGGACAGTAGTTATATGTCTGTAACGGGACCTAACGTAGTGAAAACTGTTACGAATGAAAATGTAACTTCAGAAGAATTAGGTGGCGCTCATACTCACGCAACAAAAAGTGGGGTAACGCACTTTACAGCGAGTAACGATATTGTATGCTTAGAGCAGATAAAACAATTACTAAGCTATTTGCCGCAAAATAACCAAACTGCACCCGAATCTCTTCCCTATGAAATGGGGGATGAGGTGCGAGAAGAATTAGAAAGCATTGTGCCAGATTCTTCAAACAAGCCGTACGATATGCATACGGTAATTGGCGGTATCATAGATAAAGATTCCTTTTTTGAAGTACATAAAGATTATGCCGATAATATTATTGTCGGTTTTGCCAGATTAGGTGGAAGAAGTATTGGTATTGTTGCCAATCAGCCAATGAGCCTTGCCGGCGTTCTCGATGTGGATAGCAGTAAAAAGGGAGCACGTTTTACCCGTTTTTGCGATGCCTTTAATATTCCGTTGTTAGTATTGGTGGATGTACCTGGCTTTTTACCGGGAACCGATCAAGAATGGAACGGTATCATTTTAAACGGAGCTAAACTATTGTATGCGTTAAGCGAAGCAACGGTGCCAAGAGTTACGGTTATTACAAGAAAGGCCTATGGAGGTGCGTATGACGTTATGAACAGTAAACATATTGGAGCGGATATGAACTATGCTTGGCCTACGGCCGAAATTGCCGTTATGGGAGCAAAAGGAGCCAGTGAAATTATTTTTAGAAAAGAGATCGCTGCTGCCGATGATCCAGAGTTGAAACTTTCAGAAAAAGAAGCTGAATATGCCGAAACTTTTGCCAATCCGTTTAAAGCTGCACAACGTGGATTTATAGACGAAGTAATTCAGCCAAAAGAGACGAGAAGAAAGCTTTTAAAATCTTTTTCAATGTTAGAAACTAAAACAGTAGAAAGACCGAAACGCAAGCACGGTAATATTCCATTGTAAAATAGTTTAGTTTGTAGTTAATTTTATTAGTAAATAGCTAGTAATAGCGACTTGTTTTGTTAAATATTTTTTAAAAACAGATAGATAGACTATTCATTATTTTTAATTCGGAATATGTTTGGTTACCATTGTGCTTTATACATTAATTATAAATTAAAAAACGAAATAATGTCAAGATTTAAAGCAACAACATTAGTATTATTTGTAACTCTATTAGGCGGTTTGTCTTTCGCACAAGCTCAAGATACAATGCAGCCGCAGCCGCAATCAAAAGTAACTGATGCTGAATTAGGGAAGTTTGCTAAAGCTTTTCAGGTAGTACAGATGGAAAACCAAAAGGCGCAACAAAAAATGGCAACTGTGATTTCTGATAATGGAATGGAAGTAGAGCGTTTTTCTACTATCCAGCAAGCGACAGCTAATCCAAATCAAGATGTAGATGCAACCGATGCAGAGATGAAAAAGCACGGTGCAATTATGGCTGAAATTAAAAAAATGCAGCCTGCTATTGAAGCAAAAATGGAAAAAGCAGTAGCAGATTCTGGAATTACTATAGAACGTTATCAAGCTATTGGTACCGCGTTGCAACAAGATAAAAGTTTACAACAGCGTTTTCAAAAGATGATGATGGCAAATACTACACAAAAGCAGTAGTTTTTACATAAAATATATTGAAGGGATATGTAACAGTATCCCTTTTTTTATACAATAAACCCTCTGTTTGATTTGCGCAGGTATAGGAATTACTTATTTTTGCAAGCCCTACGGGATGTAGCTTAGTCCGGTTAAAGTGCACGGCTGGGGGCCGTGAGATCGGAGGTTCGAATCCTCTCATCCCGACCAAGCCATTATCAAATGGTGTCAAAAACCTGTTAATATCATGATTTACAGGTTTTTATGTTTTTTGGCATATCATAAGATTTGGTGTAAAACCACCCTATATGAGTCCGATTCGGTGACCTATTCGGTGACCTCCAAAAAAAGTTCGTATATTGTCTAAACGCTGATTTGACTTTCGTTTTCACGCATGTTGTCTAACTTGAAAACGAATAAATTATGAACAATCCGGTGACCTTTGGGATTACCTTTATCCTAAAAACGAGCAAAACAAAAAATGGAACTGCACCACTTTATGCACGAATCACTTTAAACGGTGATCGTATAGAATTAAGTCTACAACGTAGAATTACCCGTGATCTATGGGACGAACAAAAGAATCGCCTAATTGGTAGCAGTGCTGAAAGCATTCAAGTAAACAGGTCTATTGATAGGACTTATAATCAAATCTATGAGTCTTTCCGCCAGTTACAAGATGAAAATAAAATATTAAGTGCACAGGCTATTAAAGCAAGATACTTAGGTATTGACGATGTGTCGAAAAAAATTTCTGATATTCTCAATTATCATAAAGCAAATATGGGTACTGTCCTTAAGCCTGGAACACTTAAGAATTATGTTACAACAGAAAAATATCTCTATGAGTTTTTAAAGAGTAAACTAAAGACCGATGATATTTATCTAAAACAAATTAACTACAGTTTTATAGTGGACTTTGAGCACTTCTTACGCACCTTCAAATCCAAAACTCACCGTCCTACACCATCTAATAACGGAGTTATGAAACATTTGGAGCGGTTAAAGAAGCTCTTCAATTTGGCACAAAGGCTAGAATGGATTCAAAAAGATCCTTTTGCCAAATTTAAATTAAAATTCACAAAGGTAGAGCGTGAATTTTTAGATGAATTGGAGTTAGAAAGAATTATCAATTTGGAAACTAATAAAACTACTTTAGCCAAAACTCGTGATGTATTTGTTTTCTCCTGTTTCACAGGCTTATGCTATATTGATGTAAAGCATCTTACCAAAGACGATATAGTACGTGGAATAGATGGAAATCAATGGATACATACCGCAAGAGAAAAGACAGCTACCCCCGTAAAAATTCCTATTCTTCCCAAAGCAAAAGAAATCTTAATTAAATACAGAGAACAAGAGAAAATAACCGATTTATTGCTACCTGTTTACTCTAATCAAAAAATCAATCAATACTTAAAAGAGATTGCCAAAATATTAAACATTCGAAAGAAACTAACCTTTCATATAGCACGGCATACGTTCGCAACCACAGTAACACTTTCTAATGGGGTCCCTATAGAAACGGTATCAAAACTTTTAGGGCATACTAAGTTATCTACCACACAGATCTATGCGCGGGTAGTGGAGAGAAAGGTAAGTGATGATATGGATATTTTGAAAAAGCGGTTGTTGAATTGAAAAATAAATTTATAATGATAATATAATATTACTATTTATATTCTTGTGGAAAATACAGTTCAGAGGAAATAATATCATTTACATTGGCTATTTTAGAATTCCTATTTAATTTCAGATAATTGTTTTTTTCCATTTGAAGAAATTTATGTCTTGTTTTATTTTTAAAACCTATCAAATTTACCAATATACTTGTATTAATTTAAAAAAACCTGTGCCAACTTCATGCGTTGTCGGCACAGGACAAAAATTCAAACCAAAATTATTGTTTTATGATTTTCTGAGTTTTGATTTTTCCGTCAAATTCAATTTGCATCAGATACACGCCTTTTTTTAATGAGGCAGTATTGATCTGTATTTTCGCAAGACTTGGGTCTGTTTCCAGCACCTTTTTGCCCAATATTGAAAATATACGTACCGTATCAATAGGGTTAATCGCATCTATATACAAGTTTTCCTTTACAGGAACCGGATAAACGGACAGGTGGTCAAATTCAATATCCTGCGTACTCAATATTTCTCTTTTGGCATCAAAATAGAGATTTTCTCCATAAAGTCCATCGCTCGATGTTCCTGCAAAGGCAAAACAAGGTTTTTCATCATTGGTTTCTGCAGTAGCGGAGGCAAAGCCATCCCAAACATCTATATCTGAATCGCCCACTGCTTCAAACGCATCAAAATCGGTTCCATTGAAAGTAAGTGATCGGTTTGTGTCGTTTTCCATATCATCGATACGGTCTCGAACATATGAAGTGCGGATGGTTTCGACACCATTCCCCTTACGTACCCAAGCATCGGTATGGGCTATGTTCCAGTCGGCACCGCCTGAATCAAAATTACTAAATATAGAAAAAGTTCCCTCGTTTTCGCGCAGGTAACCTACCCCGTTAAAATTATCGCTTGATCCCGTGGCGCGGTCCGAAGCCCATATAATTACTTTGTCTTCTGTCAATCCTTTTCTAGCCGCTGCAATAGAGGGGTTCAAGGTTTCCTGGTTGCTGCCATCTTCTAATGTTTCGCGGGGTGTCCATGAAGCGGGATCGTTGTAGTCGTTGTTTACATTTACATACAGGTTGCCGCTGCTTCCGCCAGTATAGGTGGTATAGGTAGCACCATTTAAGCCGTAGGCAAAGTCTATTTGTGCACCAAAGACATTATCGACATTGGTTTCGTCCACCCAGTCGAACCCATAACTACCGGCGGTACTTCTTGCAGAATACACAAGTTCTCCACCTCCATCGTCTTTAAGGTACGTAGCAAAAACCCTTTGTTGGGATGTGTCGCTTGGGTAATTACGATCAATAGAGAAATCTTTCACATCGGTAGCTACGAGTGATACGTCAAAGGTTGCTGTAGCAAAATCCCATCGTAATGCTATAAATGCTTCATCATCAAATAGGGTATAGGCAATTAGGTAACCATCACCATTACCATCAATGGAAATCAATTGCATCCCACGAATAGGCACGGTAACAGGCTCATCTTTCCATAAGTTAAAAGAAGCACCATCATCGGTAGATTTATAAATATAGATATGGTCTTCGGACCCTCCAAAATCTATTTCATTTTCATAGACGCCTATATAAATATCCCCATCTAGGGTCACTACCATATCTACACCATCAATGAAACCCTCACGAATTAAATTATCGTCGCCCCAATCTCGAGTGGGTGTAATTTCTGGGCGTTTTTTTATTACGGATGGCACATAGGGTGTACCGTCGCCTATTCCTATAAAAGTCCCATTGTTGGCCACCGGTTTGTACAAGGCGGCGATTTCTGGATTGATTTTCTGCCACTCGGCTTTAATTGCCAACCTGTTGGCGTTAATCTCTGCAGCAGTCCCCGTAGTCTCCAGAGTTTTTGCTTGGTCGTACAATTGTTGAAGCTCCGCGGTACGTTCGGGCACCTGAAACGCTGTACCGTTTGTAGCGGTATCGGTCTGTGAAAAGCCTACCATTGTTATAAGCAAGCAGCTTAAATATGTAAATATTGTTTTCATAATAATTAATTTAATTTTTGAGATATAATTTTTTTACCCCCGTCACCCCACAATTATAAACACTTAATTATCAGGTGTTATAAGCTGTGCAACAAAGGTTAAAATAAAAAACCTGTGCCAAGTCCAATTGAAATTGGCATAGGGTAAGAATAAAAAACTAACTTAACAAAGGGGAGTTTTTTATTGATAATAATTTTCATTCAAATATTTTCAGAAATGCTATAATTTCGTTATTCAACTTTTCAAAAAAAATATTTTTATGCTTTCCTATATTAAGCACCTCTGGATTTTTGAGGAGTAGTTTTTACTCCACCACACAGAGGTACTTTTCTTAACAATTAGATTCAATACTATTCTGAACACATATAACCCCCACTTACATTTTCTAAAGTATTATTACCTTCTGTAAGGTTTGGATTGGCTGGTCCATAACGGTTATATAATGCACAAGCATCAACATCTTTAAAAGTTGTGTTCGTAACACTTAACACTGGATCTACCCACATCTCAATAGCACCACCGGCTCCTGCACCACCAGCATACTCAATTAAAACATTATCTATTTTATTTTGTACGGAAGAAGTCCGGCGAATAGAAATAGAATGCCAAGCTCCTGGTGCTTTGGTTACCCCAGTAAATACAATTGGATTTTCTGGTGTTCCTTCAGCAACTAGAGCACTGCCATCGTTAAAGGTCTTGTCTAATGTTATCCCTTTGCCGTCTTCAAACTCGACAACAACACCCGGTTCTATAGTGAACTTGGCACCATCTTCTATGGATAAACTTTCAGCAATCCTATAAGGGACGCTTAAATTTTTCCAAGTTTGAGAATTTCCAATTTTTCTGGATCCTGCATCGCCAATTAATCGAATGGCGTCAATAGTATTTCCAGTAAAATCTCCGCCAGAAATATGGCTTGCAACATTGGCTTCTGCGTATATAGGTGTATCACAGCCAGTTATTGTACAGTTATTAATTTCTACATTATAATCATACCAAGTGGCTTTTAAACCATTGGTCGCTCCATTTGTTATTGATACATTATTTAGTCTGAAATAAATACCTGGTCTAAAAATTAAACTTCCAGACTCATTATTTCCACCTAAAGTACCACCTCCGGCATAATCGATGGTTACATAATCAAACTGATTTTTAACACTTTCACTGCTAGAAATAATACCCTTCCATGCTCCTTTTGTTTTAGTTAAAGCAGTAAAGGTTATTGGGGCACTTTGAGAACCAATTGCACTTACAGATCCTGATTCTTTAACATTCATCCCTGCTGCATCAGCGAACTCAATGACCACTCCTGGTTCAATTGTTAGGTCAATTTCAACAGGAATTACACAATCAATAATATAATCTACGCCATCGATTCTGTTTTCTAATAAAAGTATAGCATCATTATTATTGCTTTGAAAAGAATTGCAATCCAGTACAATAGGAGCTATTTCTTCTTTCGTTGTAAATGAAGCTACATTGCTCAAGGTCTCTCCTTGATTACCATCTTTGGCCATGACCGCCCAATAATAGGTGTCGTCAGGATTTAAATTATCCTGTGGCATGTACGTAATGTCGCTTAAACCTGAAGCAACCGCTGTGGTAGGCGGATTTTCAGTGTCAAGATATACATCATAACTTACGGCATCGCCATCAGGATCTATTGCGGGTTCCCAGGTAAAAGTGGGTTTTAAATCTACATCGGTAGTACCATCGGGCACCGTTATCAAGTTAAAACTGCTCGGTGCTTGATTGCCCGGATTTGGACTGTCGTCGTCTTTACTACATGAGAATACACTTATTACCAAAAGGGCTAAAAGTGTTGATTTTAATGTTTTCATAAATTTGATTTTGAATTTTTAAAAGTTTTTAGGGGGAGTTAAACAATCTCGATTTTTTAAATATCTTATTGAATAAAATTTGGTTGAATATGAACGGTGGCCGTAATTTGAACCCCTTGTTCTTCCATGTCAAGATCGTTAAAACTGCCCTCTATTTCCAGATCGTAAGCTGCTATTCCTGCGACTCCGGTTATCACCTTCGTTTCTAAATTAGCTATTGTGGCCGTACCAGATTCCGCAACATAATCTTTATCACCTACTGATATTGTTACCAAGGAAAATTCTGAACTTTCGTTCCATCCTTCGGAAGGGTGTGACATGGGAAAGGGTTGACCATTATTTTTTAACGTTAACCCAGCGTCAATCACCACTACATTATCTTCATCGGCAAGGTTTAATGACAATCCTTTATTTCCAGCACTGTTATCAACATAGGTGCTGAATATTGCTTGGCCTTCATGTTCTCCCTCTGAATCCCAAAAATTGGAATATTCTGTACCGTTTAACGTTATGCTGTAGGAACTTTCACCATTATTATCAGGGTTATCTGGGATTGGGTCGCCATCATCTTTATTGCATGAGAATGCACTTACTACCAAAAGGACTAAAAGTGTTGATTTTAAAGTTTTCATAATATTTTTTGAATTTTTAAAAGTTTTTAGGGGAGTTAAACAGTCATAATTCTTTAAATATTGAATTTAACACCGGCTGCTAGCACGAGCTGTCCGCCGTCTATAATAACATACTTTAACTCTGCGAAAGGCATGATGCTACTTCCTAAGTCTAAGTTAGCGCCTGCACCGAGGTTAAGGCCAAACCTCCCGTCTGATTCATCACTGGAGAAGTTGCCAAATTCACCAAAATCAATATCTGCATCCACACTAACATTGGTGTAATTTAGCCCTCCCAGACCATAGAGTTGAAAGCTTTTATTCTGCAAGAAATAATAGTTTACATTTCCATTGACTTCCCACCAGTTTACCGTGATAAAGCTTTCTTCTTTGGGCAGGTAATAAATAAAGCTTGGCGAAATACTAAGATTGTCCAGCACGCCAAATTCTGCATTGGCACCAATCCCGAGGTTTTCAATTTCGGTACCGTAGGCAAGTTCAGCACCAATACGGGTATCAATCTGGGCCTGCGAGGCCATAAAGCCTGCAAAAAATAATACTGTGGCGAAAAATAATTTTTTTGTTTTCATTATAGATTTAATATTTAATTTTAAAATTAAGTTAGAGTTTCTCGGCAAAAAGTTTGGCCACTTTTAAAGACTTAGCTTTATTAGAAGCTGCATTGGCAGAGGTTTCTGCTTTTATATGAATTAAATTCCCATCTTTTAAAAAGGTAATCTGACCCATTTTCTGGCTCCAAGTTGCCATTTCACCTACGTTATTTATCGTTTCGCCATCCTTATAGACAGCGATAGATTGCTGGTATAGTTTCTTATTTACGTTTATGGCCCAAACAATGCTCATTTCAGCAGGGTGATCGGCCATGCGGCCATTAAAAACTTCGTATGGAAACGTTATGGATTCCCATTTGTAATAACAGACAGGGTATTGGGTGCTTTCTTTTACCTTACTCGTCTCAGCATTTGCAGGAATGGCTAATGCAATTTTTATTTCAATATCGCTCAATACTTCGCACGGTGACTGTTCTATGCTTGTATGCGAGTTAGCGTCAATCTCTTCAGCAGAAGATTTTTCTGAGTTTTTACATGCGAACGTGTAGGTTAAAATAGCTAATAAGACTAACGTCTTTTTCATGGTTTTAGATTTATAAAGGTTTGTCATGGCTTCAGTTTGTTTTGTTACTTTTTGACAATCTGTTTGACCACGGTTTGATGTGTGGTCGTGGTGATTTCTACAAAATAACTTCCTGTGGCAAGTGATGTAACATTGAGGGCTGTATTTTTTTGCCCAGGGGAAACCTGTATCACTTTTTGCCCCAATTGCGAATAGATTGAAATGTTTTCAATCGTGTTTTCTGTTTTAAGGTTTACAATATCCTTTGCTGGGTTTGGGTACATGGTTATGTGGTCTATTTTGTTTTTCCCTACACCTAAGGTAGATCTACTATCAAAATAAAGACCATAGCCCCGGGTGCCATCGCTACTGGTGCTGGCGTAAGCCATACAGGGTTCTCCGTCTGCTGTTTCGGCAACTACAGTGGGAAGGCCTTCAAAAACATCGATATTAGGGTCTGAAACTATTTCAGAACTTTCAAAAGTACCATCGCCTTCATAGGTACGGGATACCGCTATATTGTTTGCGGTATTATCTGTATTGAGATAGGCTGTTTGTATTACATCTACAGTGTTTTGCCGGCGCACCCAACCATCTATATGTAAAAAATCACCATCATTAGAGGGGGTTATGGTGCTTATGGACGAATAAGAACCGCCATTTTCTCTTAAAAGGGTTTCGTTACTTACCTTACCGATTGATTGTGAAAAAAGGGACACCCCAATAATAACGTGGTCATTGGCAGGGATTTTTCTCGCTGCCCTAATGGTAGGTTCTGAAAGTTCTTGGTTTGAAGATGGATTAATTATCACTTCATCTCCAGCCCATGAGCCCGGATCGTTATAATTAGGGTTAAAATTTGCATACAATTTGCCAGAGTTACCCCCTATAAACGTGGTGTAGCAACCGCCGTCCCTACCATAAGCAAAGTCAACCTGTTTTGCACATACAGGTATTTCTGTTTCATCTAGCCAGTCAAACCCATAACTGCCTGCCGTACTCCTTGCGGAAAATAGCCGCCCCCCTTCAGAACAGGCCGTATCTTCTTTTAAATAGATAGCAAAAATACGCTGGTTGCTGGTATTGATGGGGTAGTTGCGGTCCATGCTAAAATCGGTTAAATTACCTACTATGGCAGGGCCAGCTTCAATATTGCCGTTGCTTATTTTCAATCTAATGGGAGAAAGTATGCCATTATCGCCCAATGTATAAAGAAGCAAATACTCCTCACCGTTTCCGTCCATCAAAATTGTTTGTAGTTTTAAGAGGTTGATGTTACCAAAGCTGATGGATTTCCATAAAGAAAAGCTAATACCGCCGTTGAGCGATCGATATGTGTTAACGTCAACACCTCCACCAACTAAGTTTTTATAGCTGGTAATATAAATATCGCCATCGCCGGTTACGTCCATATCCAATCCGTCAACAAAATCATCGTGAATAAGGATATCGGTGCCCCAATCTTCTGGGGATCGGGCAATGGGCTGGGCATCTTCTGTGCTAATTTCATTTTCTAGAATTGTTAGCCCGTTCAAATTGCCGGTTTCCACTGGTTTATAGAGTGCGGCTATCGCAGGATTTACCTCTTGCCAAGCATTTTTAATGGCAAGACGGTTGGCGTTGATCTCTGCCGCCGTACCATTGTTTTCAAGTTGTTTTGCCTGTTGGTACAGCGCTTTTAGTTCTGTTGTTCTTTCTGGAACATCCATTTGCGTTCCACTGGAAGCTGTTTGTGCCATCCCCGTAAAAACAAAGAGGGAACACAGTAAAAGGGTAATTGCATTTTTCATAATTACTTGTTCTTTAGTTAATCTTAGTTTCATTGTTGTTTGTTTTTAATGCCAAAGCTTGGGGAGGGGGTGTTTTAATTATGGTTTTTTTTACTGTTCAATAATTGATATTTGTTTTCTGTTTCCGGTATTCAATGTTCCTTGTAAGGAATTCAAGTAAATGTCCCTTCACATTTCCCCGACGGGGCATCGGTGGGCCTGGAACGTTCCCAGGGCGGGTTGTTTTGCCCCTATAGGCTATGGCGTTGTGAAAATTGTCGTGATCTAACAATATCTTGGTATCGTTCAATTTTTCTGCAATACGGTTGAGTTCGTGAAAGGGGCTTTCCAGTTGCTTGCGTGCCACATAATCGGCATCAAACTCGGTTTTCTCCACCGTGCCGGGGAGGGTCTCCGGGGCTTGCTCCATATAATCTTTGCACTTGTTGACCAATATTTTATTTCGGTCGGCCACAGAGCCGTATTGTTGGCACTCTTCAGGAGTAAGGTTCACTACCTTTCCTTCCAGCACTTGTTTGATCTGGGCAATGTTTTGGTTTATTTGTTCCAGTTCTGCTTCGGTAAAGCTGATGCTTATTAAATTGTCTAATGCCATGATATTGGTTTTATAAATTCGTATTGCGTATTAAGTATTGGAAATTGAGAAAAGCAGCAACGATAGTAATTTTGAGTCTGCTTGCCTGATAGTTTGGTAAGGCAGGCTCATTTACCATTTGCTATCTTTCCCCAAAAATGGCCAATCCTCATCCTTATTCTTTTACCACTTTACGGCTATCCCCGTTTTTATTGTTCAGAAAATACACCCCGGAAGCTAAGCCGCTCATATCTAATTGGATATCTTGACCACCGCCTTCTATTTCTTTCAGTAACCGTCCCTGTAGGCTGTACAATTGTAATTTAGTGGGCTCTTGCATTTGGATATGCAATACGTCCTCTACCGGATTGGGGTACAGGCTAAACAGGTTTTTCGGATTTTCTAGGTTCTCGGTGCCCAATTGCCCATCATCCACAAATACGGAATTCATGGCATTATTTTCTGGACAAGCGAAGCTAGTAACAACTATAGTCCCATTTTTCCATAACGTAGCGAACGTACATTCATCATTACCATTAGTTGCAGTTGAAGTGCCCGCTACATAAACATCATTGCCAGTAACATACACCGATTTAGCCTCTGCGCCGTCAAAAGCACTATTTATGCTTAATGGTTCCGGCACTCCATTTTTCCATAGTTTGGGGTCATCTCCATCATAGCCAGCCACGTACACATCACCATTATTAACAAATACGGAATTGGCTTTAGCTGTTGAAGACCCATCGGTCAGGTTTTGTGCATTGCCATTTTTCCATAGTTTGGCGATATCATGTGTTCCGTTGTCTTCATAGCCGGCCACATAGACATCACTACCAGAAACAAATACGGATCTGGCCACAGCGTCGGTTGAACCATCGCTAAGGGCTTGTGGCGTTCCGTTTTTCCATAGCATGGCAACATTTGTTTCGTAGCCTTCATGTCCCGCCACATATACATCGCTGCCGGATACAAATACCGAATAAGCTATACCTTCAGTTGAACCATCGGTCAAGTTTTGAGCTATTCCGTTTTTCCATACGATAGCAACATAATATTCACCAATAAACTCGTGTCCTGCCACATATACATCACCATCGGAAACAAAGACTGAACTGGCTCCAGCAAAGTCACTACCATCGGTAAGGATTTGTTCATTCCCGTTTTTCCATAATTTAGCAACATACCTTGAACCGTTTTCTTCATATCCTGCCACGTATTCATCGCCCTCATAGACAAATATATCAAGGGCTCCAGCACGATAGTTTCCATCGGTAAGCTGATGCTCGGCACCATCTCCGTCCCAGATTTGAGCAACGTCCTCAGATGAGCCAGCATTGTCATAACCGGCTATATACACATCTTGAGCATTGATGCCTATACCGAAGCATAAAGCCCAAAGCAAGATTACTTGTTTTAAAATTGTAGTTGTTTTCATTGTATTTAGGTTTTCAGTTATTTAATTTTCTATTCGTTCTTCTATTTTTTAAATCTTCTTAAACCATTCTTCCATGGTTGGTTAGTACAATAGGAAAAATCAATTATTTTATTTGAAAAGATACCTGCACCACCACCTTGTTTTTATGTACTATGTTCAATGTGTGATTCCCTTGTTCTATATAATCCACATTGATATAAATGTCCTGCTCCTGAAGGTGACCTAAGGAGGTTTCTGATTCGCTTTTGCACTTGTATTTTTTCAAAATCCAGGATTCCCTTTGCGTTTTTGTTGCTCCAAAAGTAGTAGTGTGCCGAGGCAGAAGGCTTTCACTATTGTAACAGATACTTGCACTTTTTTTTAAACGCCTACACTATTGTAACAAACACGTGTAGTATTGTAACAGAATAACTATTAATACATTAACAATCAAGACGGTATGAGTATTTAACTTTTGTCCCTAAGTCAATGGCTCAAAAAGGATAAAAATGGAAATGCAGAACACTAAGATGGAAGAAAAATGCTCTGTGGTGATTGGTGCTTAGAGCGCCGAAGGTAAGACTTGAAGTACCAAAACCCACAACCCATACCTCTTTATTAATGACAAACCATAAAGTTATTTACCGCCCAGAAAATTCTTTCGGGCTCTGCCCGTAGGCTTTTTTAAAGGAGCGTGAAAAGTAGGACGGCGAACTAAATCCCACAGCATAACCTACCTGCGCTATATTGGTATCAGACTTTTTCAACAGCTTGGCGGCAAGTTTTAATCGTTGGTTACGGATAAAGACCGAAGTAGATTGCCCTGTAAGTGATTTGAGTTTGCGGTGCAACTGCATACGGCTCATTCCCAATTCCTTGCTAAATGCATCAGGGCCAAAATTGGGAGAGGTAAGTTCCTCTTCTAATACGTCCTGTATCTTTTTGAGAAAATCCTCGTCTGTTGAAGAAAAGGCCAGGTCTTTTGGCATCAGCACTATTTCTTGGCGATAACGTTCGCGCAAACGTTGCCGCGTGGCAATAATGTTTTGCACCTTCTGCTTTAGGTTTTTGGTCTTAAATGGTTTGGCAATGTAGTCGTCGGCTCCGGTTTGCAGTCCGGTATTTTGATTTTCCTCACCACTTTTGGCCGTGAGCAACACTACGGGAATATGGCTAGTGCGGGGGTCGGTCTTGAGGTCATCACAAAGTTCCAATCCAGTCTTTTTGGGCATCATCACGTCTGAAATAACCATATCGGGCACCCATTTCAAGGCCTTTTCCCAGCCTTCTTCCCCATCTTGAGCTTCAATCACGGCAAAAGCGTCTGAAAAAATATCGCACAAATAAGCCCGCAGGTCAGCATTGTCTTCTACCACGAGTAAGATACGGCTGTCTTCGTTCAGTTTTTGGGACGGTTTTTTAGCAGCCGTTCTTTCTTCTACCGATATCTCCTTAATGCTCTTCACTTCTAATTTCGGAAGTGTTTCCGTGCTTTTTTCAATACGTTCTTCAGGGGCGTAAGCCTTTTCTTCAATAGGAAAAGCAAGGGTAAAACGCACCTTGTCCGTTCCTGTGTTGGTCACAGAAATAGTGCCGTGAGAAAGTGCGATTAACTCCTTCACTAAGGCCAAACCTATGCCCGTGCCCTCGACATTCTCGTCCTCTTGGTGAAAACGGTTAAAAAGCTGTTTCATTTTTTCTTCTGAAAAATGCAGGGCCGTATTTTCTACTGAGAGTGTAAAAGTTCCGTTTCTCCGTTCCGAAGAAAAAATGATACTTCCACCCTTGACGGTATATTTAAAAGCATTGCCCAAAAGGTTGATGATGGATTTTTCTACAATGTCACGGTCAAACCAAACCACATCGGTTTCTTCCAGTTCCACGGAGTAATCAATCTGTTTTTGTTCTGCTTGATACCGGAACGCACCGGCCAACTGGCACATCAAACGGTACAAATCACCTTTTTCGACTTGTAGTTTTCTGTGTCCTGACTCCAGTTTCGATAAATCGAGCAACTGGTCGACCAAGCCCAAAAGGCGGTCTACATTTTGGTTTATGGTAGTTAAGTCTTTTTCTGTTCGACTGGGAGGTTAGGTTGGCTCAAGTATTTTTCCACCGGGGCAGTTATCAAAGTAAGCGGCGTGCGGAACTCGTGTGAAATATTAGCGAAAAAATGTGACTTAAAGGAGTCCATTTCCCTCAGTTTTTGGTTGGCTCTCCGGCGGGTTATGCTCCGTAAACGCATTTTAAAAATACTGTAAACGGCCAAAGCAACTGCCAAAATCCAAAGCAGGGTAAACCACCACGTTTGATACCAAGGCGGAGCAATGCTAAAAGTTGCTATGGTAGGACGTCCCCATTTTCCGTTAAGGCCTAAGGCACGTACTTCAAAAATATAATTATCGGGCTTTAAGTTGGCAAAGTTTACTATGTTTTGACCAGACGGAGTACTCCAGCCCAAAGCGTTTTTTTTGGCATTTCGACTTACCAACCGGTAACTGTACTCCACAGCTTCTTCATTTGTAAACGAAAGGGCCGAAAACATAAAATTTAAGTTGTTTTGGTGATCTTTTAAACGCTGCTTTTCTTCACCAAAACCGTAAAGCAAACTGTCGTTTACTGCAGCTTGGGTAAGGATTACTCGTGGCGGGGGCAAGGTATCTGTTTGGTTGTCTTTAAAAAAGAGCAGACCGTTTGAGGTGCCGGCGTAATATTCATTATTTCCGGTTTGAAATACCGGGGTGCTTACCCAATTGCTAAGTGTGTTTGCTTTTCCAAAATCAAAAGACCGATAGGTAGTTTGTCCTTTTTCTCCTGTTTCACTTTGTTGGGGAGTGTATTTATAAATTCCGGTGGAGGAGGTGTTCCAAATCACGGCGTTACTATCCTCATTGAGTTGGCTTGTTTCTCCATAAGCAGCCGATAGCCTGGGATAGACAAAAGCTTCATTATACTTGTTCGATTTCTCGATATGCAACAAATCGCCTGATTCGGTTCCTACCCAAAGTGTTTTATTTTGGTCAAAAAAAAGCTCTTCTATAACATAGCCTTTTATAAGGTGACTTAAGTTATCGACCTTCTCCACTTTAATGGTGCCATCATCTTTATAAGAAAGCGTAAGACGGAACAACTGATTGTGAAGGTTTCCCACCCACAGACGGCCTTGTGAATCAAGTTTAACGTGGCTTATTTGCCCTTGTAAAGAAGGTACTTTAAGGGGATATTGCATTCCGTTATGAGGAGGTATCACTTGCAGCTCGGTGGATCCGGTAAAGAAGTAGCCTTTATCGTCTGCCGCTATGGCTGTTTTGTACACCCAATCTTTTTTGACATCAAAAACTTTATGTCCCACAAGGCCTGTTATGGTATCAAATTCAAAAAGCTGTTGCTGCATAGTCCTTCCTTCTCCTTTGGAGAGATAGACCTTTCCGTCACCCGGCTTTATCAAGTTATAAGCCCCTTGACCCTCTATACAGGTTTTGAGTTCCCCAGAGCTCAACTCCAGTTGTTGCACCGCTCCTTTGTCCCCCTTCGTAGTGGAAACGTAGAGCACGTCGTTGCCCCCTGGTAACAGGTCTATAATAAAGTCGCTATACAAGCCATCTTTTTTTGTTAAATAGAAATGGTTCCCGCCCAAAGATATTTTTGCGGCCCCATCAGAGGTAGCGGCCCATATATTCCCTTCTCGGTCTTCACACAAATCAATAACTACGCTAGAAGGTAATCCTTCTTTACGTCCATAAACAAAAAAGTTATTTTTTGGTCCTACTTTTACCAAGCCTTTTTTTGTAGCAAACCAATAATTGCCGTTGCGGTCTTGCAGCATATCGATAATATAAACATCAGTAAGTTCCGAACGATCAAACTCGGCTGGTAGAGGTAAATACATGTCCTCTGGAGAAGTTTCCAAGGTTACATTGGGGTTAAACAGGTGTAACCCCTCACGACCACAGACCCAAATACGGTCTTGTCGATCTTTGTATAAACGTTGTACGAGTTTAGACTGGTTTTTGTCGTCATAGGCCAAGGTGTCGCCCCTATTGTTCAGTAACAGCAAACTAGGGTAGATGGATTGTTTTGCTTTGTTTTCGCTAATATAAAATTGCCCACCCACTAAGTGGAGCGAATCGGACAACTTAAGGTATGCATTGGGGAAATAAACCTCCTCTTCTGGTATTTTTCCTGTTTGGCTCCAACGGACAAGAGTATCTTTTTTAAGCTCAAACAAGCCGAGGTCTCCTGCGGAAGTAGCATAAACACTACCATCTTCTTGCGGGTAAAATTCATAAATATGAGGGGCAAGCTGAATGACACCTTTTCTTACCCTACCGTCTTTTTTAATAGCGTCAATTGCAGGCACTGCAATTACATAGAGTTCTCCATTAGGCATTTCGTGACTATCAAATATCCGTTTTCCCGTAAGGTCTTTGCCGCCAATATAATTTTTAAACTCATGCCCGTCATACCGGCTCAAACTAGCATCACCGCTAAACCAAATATACCCTTGTGAATCTTGGTCAATATGGCCTATGTATGCTCCAGACAAACCGTCGTTTGGCGTATAAACACGAGATACCCTTTCTTGAGCAAATAACGGCATGCAACACCCGTATATTACTACTAAAAATAAAATATAATGCGCCGTTTTTCTCAAAAAATTAAGGTTTAATCTAGGAATTATTAATGTAGACACTTAAAGAATATTCTTGCCCTATTTTTCGATAGAAGCATCAGATTCTAATAAGACAGTTGTCAAAGTTAACAAAAAAATGTACTTTTTAGAGAAATGCTGAAAGCCTTTGAATTATAGTAATCAAGTTACTTCTGGAAAGTGTGGAGGTTACAACCGTTCTTATTCCTCTATTTGTATTTACCTGGATTGTTTTTTACCTGTTGGTTTCCAAAATTATAGGTTATGCCCAAAATCACGGCTTGGGTGTCTTGATAGTCTATAAAATAAGTGTTTTGATCGGCCCTTTTGGGCGTTTCCATTTTAATACTTGCTGAGTTAAAAAGGCCCAACTTTACGAATTAAAAGCAAAAGCTTGGAGAGACTACCATGGAAGCTATTCTAAGGAAGAAGAAAAATTGTATTGGGTTGCCTTTGTAAAGTTCGACAAAAATATCGGACGGGCTCTTGGAAGCGGCAATAGCTCGTGAATTTACAGTCGCCGAAAGCAATCGTTTGCTCTCTTTCATGAAAACAGTTCTCAAACCCGGAACACATAAGAGTTATGTACTATTGAAAAGTATCTCTATGAGTTTTTTAAATAGCAGCTTAAAGTCTGATGATATCTATCTAAAGCAAATCAACTATCGTTTTATAGTTTGTTTTGAACATTTTTTACAAACTTCACCGGCCTACTCCATCTAATAAGGGTTTATGAAACATTTAGAGCGATTAAAAAAAACTATTCAATCTAGCTCAGAGATTAGAATGGATTCAAAAAGATCCTTTTGCTAAATTCAGACTGAAATTCACCAGAGTTGAGCGGGAATTTTTAGGCAAGTGTGAGTTGGATCAGATTATTAATTTAGATTCCAAGAAGTTCACTTTATCCAAGACGCGTGATATATTTATTTTCTCTTGTTTTACCGGTCTTTCCTACATTGATGTAAAACACTTTACAACAGATCATATTGTTTGGGGCATAGATGAAATCAATGGATATACACTGCAAGAGAAAAAAGAGCAACACCTGTGAAAAAGCCTATTCTCCCAAAAATACAAGAGATTTTGTTTAAATATAAATCACAAGAAAAAATAACTGGTTTGTTGTTGCCTGCTTATTCCAACCAAAAGTCAATGAATACTTGAAGGAGATTGCCAGAATATTAAACATCCGAAAGAAACTTACCTTCCATATAGCCCGACATACTTTTGCAACCACGGTAACCCTTTCTAACGGGGTGCCAATAGAAACGGTTTCAAAACTTTTGGGACATAGAAAGCTATCTACTACTCAAATTTATGCGTGTGTAGTAGAACGAAAGGTAAGTGATAATATGGAGATTTTAAAAAAAACGATTATTTAATATAGAAGTAAAATAAGAATAGTATTATAACATTAATTTGTATTTAAAATATATTCAAATGAAATAATCCCATTTACAAGAGAAGAAGAGTTAATATTAGCTATTTTAGTATGTTATTTTGACAATTATTATTCATTAAATTCATTTAAATCTGAGTTTTTAGGTAATTATACTTTTATTTTTAGACCTAATTAATATATCTCTATAATTAAAGCATTTCACTAAGTAAAATGTTTTCTTATTTAAAAAACCTGCGCCAACCCCATACGTTGTTGACACAGGCCAAAAATTACACCAAATTATTGTTTGATTAGCTTTATAGATTTAACTGCTTTTCCGGCTTGAACCTTTGCAATATAGTTGCCTGCTGAAAGTTCAGATATATTTATAGTAAAGCTGTTACTGTTGTCTCCAATTATTTGTTTTACTTCTTGTCCTAATAAATTGTAAATAATAATATTTGAAATTATTTCTTTTGAACTGAAAGTAACTTCTTCTGTTGTTGGGTTCGGGTATGAGGTTATTTCAGCGATGGTTTCGTTATCACTAACTCCTAATACTTCATCGGCAACATATATATTAAACATGGTATCTTCTGGCATTGCGGAGATGTCTTCGGTATATATGTTCCATTTACTACCATCGTACCAGGCCCCTATAGTATGATCTAATAATACATTACTAAGATCTCCAGCAACTCCCCAATTGTGGGTAATAACGGGATAGGCTTCCGGCTTTCCGTTTAGGCTTGGATGGTCTATTACGGTATAGTTGGAAGATATATTCCCAGCTGTAGCTGTATGTTTAAAAGCCGTGGCCTCTCCAGTGCCTTCACCAATTAATACATCGAAAGCAGCTTGAGCAGGAATATTTTCATCGGTATCTTCATTAAATACATACCAATACTCGTCGCCAGTATCGTAATACACCCCGTAATTATTATCGTTGCGTACTTGAAAAGTATTGTAATAGTTGGCATATAGAATTATGGCATCTGGGTTACCATTAATGCTCGGGTTATTCACTCTAACTCTATAGTCAGTTCCAGATGCCACTACGCCATCCCCATCACCACCATCAATGATATAAATATTGTAAGACGAGCCTTCTACCATAGGGTCATTGTTTTCATTGTACACCATCCATCTAGATGTACCATTGTTATAAAAGGTACCCGTTACATGGTCGTTGTACTGTACTCCACCATAGTTAAGGTTATGCGTAACCATAATGATAGCACTGGGATTACCGTTGAGGTCGGGATGGTCCAATTCGGTGGCATCAAGACTAATATTGCCTGTTGTTGCCGTGTGCACAAAAACTTTGTCCTGTGCCATTGCTACTGTAAAGAGTAGCATACTTAAAAATGTAAATATTGTTTTCATAATAATTAATTTAATTTTGATTTATAATTTCTTATACCCCCTCCATCACATTTTAATAATGAACACTTGGTTATCAAGTATAATTAACTATGCAACAAAAGTTAAGATAAAAACCTGTGCCAAGTCCAATTGAAATTGGCACAGGGTAAAAATTTAGTGAGAATTTTTATAGGTAATGATTTTAATTATTTAATCATGACACATATAGCCACCGTTTACATTTACTAAGGTATTATCACCTTCAGTAAGGTTTGGATTAGTTGGTCCATACCGGTTATATAATGCACAAGCATCAATATCTTTAAAAGTTGTGTTTGTAACACTTAACACTGGATCTACCCACATTTCAATAGCACCACCAGCTCCTGCACCGCCAGCATACTCAATTAAAACGTTATCTATTTTATTTTGAACAGAGGTAGTGCGGCGAACGGAAATTGTGCTCCAAGCACCAGATACTTTAGTGACTCCTGTAAAAGTTATCGGTTTTGCTTCTGTTCCCACGGCAATGATGGCACTTCCTTCATCAAACAGTTTATCAATTTCAATACCTTTTGTATCTTCAAATTCAATAATAACCCCCGGTTCGATGGTAAATTTTGCGCCATCTATAATTACTAGATCGCTTGCCATTCTATAGGGTACTCCTAAATTATTCCAAGTTTGAGATTCGTTAATAGATTGCACACCAGTACCAGTTAATCTTATGACATCAGTATTATTTCCTGTAAAATCGCCTCCGGAAATATTGCTGGCTACAATAGGAATGGTATAAATTGGTATATCTGTATTTGTGATCGTACAATTATTAATTTCGACATTATAATTATAAGCTGTGGCCGCTATACCATTATTTAATCCGTTCTTTATGCTTACATTATTTAATCTAAAATATGCTTCAGATGCTAAAATTAAACTGGCTGGCTCACTATTACTGGTCAAACCACCATCACCTGCATATTCAATATTTACATACTCAAATTGATTTTTTACACTTTCACTGCTAGAGAGTATTCCTTTCCAAGCTCCTTTTATCTTTGTAGTTGCACTTAATATTATGGGGTCATTTTGGGTTCCAACAGCATTCAATGATCCATCGTCTCTAATTTTCATTCCTGCTCCATCAGCAAACTCAATAACTACTCCTGGTTCAATTTCTAGGTCTAATTCTACCGAAGTTACGCAGTCAATAATATAATCTACATCGCTGTTTCTATTCTCAAGTAGAGTAATAGCATCAGCATTGTTCCTTTGAAATGAGTCACAACTCAATACAATAGGAGCTGGCTGGTCCAAAGTTACAAATGAGGCTACGTTGCTCAATGTCTCTCCTTGATTACCATCTTTAGCCTTGACCGCCCAATAGTAGGTCTCACCAGCATTTAAATTATCCTGTAGCGTGTAAGTAATGTCACTTAAATCTGAAGCAACCACTGTAGTTGGCGGGTTTTCAGTATCAAGATATACATCATAACTCACGGCATCACCATCAGGATCTATTGCAGGTTCCCACGAAAAAGTGGGGTTTAAATCTACATCGGTGGCGCCATCAGGCACTGTTATTAGGTTAAAACTGTCAGGCGACTGATTACCTGAGTTTGGATTATCATCGTCTTTACTACACGAGAATACACTTATTACCAAAAGGGCTAAAAGTGTTGATTTTAAGATTTTCATAAATATAATTTTAAAGTTTTAATTGTTTTTAGGGGAGTTAAACGATCCTAATTTTGTTGATTAAATACTGAATTTAACACCGGCTGACAGTACAAGCTGTCCCCCGTCTATGATAACATATTTCAATTCTGCGAATGGCATGATGCTACTCCCTAAATCTAGGTTAGCTCCAGCACCGACGTTAAGTCCAAACCGTCCATCTGAAGCATTACTAGAAAAGTTGCCAAATTCACCAAAATCAATATCTGCATCTACACTAACGTTGGTGTAGTTAAGCCCTCCCAAGCCATATAGCTGAAAGCCTTCGTCCTGCATGAAATAATAATTTACATTTCCATTCACTTCCCACCAGTTTACCGTAATAAAGCTTTCTTCCTTAGGCAAGTAATAGATAAAACTTGGTGAAACACTAAGGTTGTCAAGCACACCAAATTCTGCATTGGCGCCAATCCCTAGGTTTTCAATTTCGGTACCGTAGGCAAGTTCAGCACCAATACGGGTGTCGATTTGTGCTTGTGAGACCATAAAGCCTGCAAAAAATAATACAGTAGCGATAATTAATTTTTTTGTTTTCATAATAGTTTGTTATTTAGTTTAAAAATTGAGTTATAGTTTCTCGGCAAAAAGTTTGGCCACTTTTATAGACTTAGTTTTATTAGAACCTACATTGGCAGAGGTTTTTGCTTTTACATGAATTAAATTCCCATTTTTTAAAAAGGTAATTTGACCCATTTTTTGGCTCCACGTTGCCATTTCGCCCACGTTATTTATGGTCTTGCCATCCTTATAGACAGAGATGGATTGCTCGTATAATTTCTTATTTACGTTTATGGCCCAAACAATGCTCATTTCGGCAGGGCGATCAGCCATACGGTCATTAAAAACTTTATGAGGAAAGCTTATGGATTCCCATTTGTAATAACAAACAGGGTATGTGGTGCTTTTTTTTATCTTGTTTGTTTCAACATCAGCAGGGATATCCAATGCAATTTTTATTTCAGAGTCAGTCAACAATTGGCACGGTGACTGTTCGGTGCTTTTATGTGAAGACATTTCGACCTCTTCAGAAGAAGATTTGTCTGAATTTTTACACGCTACAATAGATAGTAAGATAGCGAAAAGGAGAATTGACTTTTTCCTTGCTTTGTGTTTATACGGGTATGTCATAATTTCGATTTGTTTTATTTGGTGTTGGGTAATTTTTAGGCTTCATATTATTTAGTTTGTTAAAAATTAGTGTTGTAGTCATTAAACTATAGGCTACTTCCTATTCGATTTTCAACCCTCTACCAATTAATACAGCAAAAAAAGAGAAGTAAACATTTTTGGTAAAAATTGTTGGAATAAAGACTTATAACACTACTAATAAGTAAGTTGAACTTAAAAAAAAATAGTAGCAAATACATTTTACTAAGTTGCCTCATTATATCAGATGTAAAAAGTTTAACTTTGTTTTTGTTTACTTTTCAACCTACTTAGTATTAATGATTGAAGACCAGTATTTAATAAAGCAACTCAAACAAAAAGACTTAAAAGCCTTAGACAAGGTTTACCTTACATATAAAGAAGAGTTTTTCTTGTTTGCCAAGGGGTTTTCCATTTCAGAAGAAGATATAGAAGATGTGTATCAAGAAACTGTTATTAGTTTTTATGAAAACATCCAAAAAGGAAAGTTGAACCAATTGACTAGCTCCTTAAAAACGTACTTGTTTGCTATCGGGAAGTTTAAAATTTACAAGCAAGCAAAAAAAAATAAGGTAAGCTACGAGGATGAATTAGTTATTCATGCAGACGAAGAAATACAAACCTTTGAAATAGCGCTAAGTAATGAACGCCAAAAGGTTTTAAAAAAAGCATTTAACAGTTTAGGAAAGAAATGTAAAAAAGTACTGGAGCTGTTTTTTTACGAAGGCTTGACGCTGGATGAAATACAAAATTACTTGAAATACAGCTCTAAAGATGTATTGAAAAGCCAAAAATCAAGATGTTTAAAACATTTAAAAGAACTTGTGGAAAAGAGGTATGAATAAGGAAGAATTAATAGCGCATTATTTTAACGGACAGATTTCAAAAGAGGGCTTTTTACAGTTAAAAACCTTACTGGAAGAAGACAATGCGTTTAAGAAAGATTTTTACGCGCAGCTAGAAGTTCAACAAACTATCGGCCAAGAAAAAAACGCTCCCTTAAAAGAGCGATTTAACCAGCTGAACCAGAAGTCTATCCCCAAAACCAAGTGGTATCTTTATGCAGCGGCCATAACCATCCTTATTGTTATTGGTTCTTTTTTTTACAATTCGCAACCGGATTATCAAGATTTGTACGCCAATAACTTTGAAGCGTACCCCAATGTAATAGCTCCTACAGTTCGTGGTACTGAAGCTCCCAAAGAAAGTAAGGTGGCTTTGGCTTTTCAGTATTATGACAACGAGAACTATGCTAAAGCTGCCGAGCTGTTTAAAACATTATATAAAGAAACTGGTGAAGATTATGCTTTTTTTTACCAGTCGGTAAGTTTAATGGCAGTAGGAAAAACCAGCAAAGCTATAACCACCTTAGAGCAACATAACTGGAATGAGCCAAAAGACTACCAAACCATTACACAATGGTATGTAGGCCTAGGTTATTTGAAACTGAAAAATAAGGAAAAAGCCAAATTACATTTAAAAAATGTAAAGGTTTCGGGTAAACCCCTTGCTAAACAAGCAAAAGAAATCCTACAAAAAATAGAATAACATCGTCTTTTTTTTACCTTTGGGTATACTAATTATGGTGCCCCATTATGAAAAAAATTACGTTACTCCTTTTACTTTTCTTTTCTTTTCAGTCGTTATTTGCTCAAAACCCCAAAAATAAGAAGGCAGAACTGCTTTTTTCCAATGAAGCTTATGCCGAAACTATATCTGTTCGGAAAGAAATTCTGAAATCCATTGACGACAAAGATTCAGATGCCTATAAAAGACAACTTTATAAAATAAAAATCACAGAATCCTACCTTACTTCCGATTATACTGAGATGTTGAGCTTGGTGGAAGAGGCTATCGAAGTGTTTAACGACATAGAAAAACCATCAGCCCTAGAAAAGATCGAAATAAATATTGAATATTTCAATGTGCTGATACCCACTGGGAATTTGAAAAAAGCATGGCAAGTGGCTTCAGAAGCCTATGATTTTACACTCACTCAACATATTGACGAAAAATATGGAGCACAACTAGCCAAAATCTTTCAAGGCCTTGGAAATATTAAATGGTTTATGCAAGAATGGGAAACCGCAATTCCATATTTCAAAAAAGCTATTGAAAAAACCACAGAGGTCTATGGTTATTATTCGGTAGAAACTGCAAAAAACTGTAGGTTGCTTTCTACTTTATACACTTTCACCTCCGATTTTAATACCGGTTTAGATTACGGGCTTAAGGCACAGGAAATTTACGAGAAAGTTCGACCCGAAGACAAATTTCTGTTGTTCCAGCAATATGCAAATAATTTATCTGGTTTTAAGCAATATGGCGACATGGAAAAGACCGAAGAATTGTTAGAGAAATTAACAGCATATTTCAATAAGAATAAAACCTACCTTGTTAATTACGAGCATCAAGATTTTCCAAACTTGAACGCTGCCAAATGCATTTATTTATACCGGAAATTGGAATATGCCACCGCACGGAAAGATTTTAATGAAGCCGAACAGGTCTATGCCCGTTTTCAAAGGGAAGTTATGCCGAAAGAGCTCCAACCTTATTCTGCTAGAGAACGAAATACCCTTTCAAAATTCAGTCTAGAAACCGGCTCACTTTTCCACCGTTCAGGGAATTACAGGAAAGGGAAAAAATATTATTCTAATGCCCTAAAGTTTTCCCAAAGCATCAACTATAATTTCGGCGTGTTACAAGCCTATTGGATTTTGAGTACGGCTGCAGCTGACAATCAAAAATGGGATGATGTTATTCAGTATGTAGATCTAGCTTTTGAAAACCCTGAAATTGAAAAATTCAATCAATCTATGACGATGCGCAAGAACTTAGGGCATGCATATTTTGGGAAAGAAAATTACGACAAAGCTTTTGCTGTTTTCAACAAAGTATTGAAGCATTATTTTTCTGAAGATGAAGAAATTAACAATTTCCATGCCATTCAAAACCTTAATGAAATTGCAGGGGTTTATTTGAAAATGCACCAAAAGCAATCGGACAGTAAATATTTGGAAGAGGCTTACAAAGCCTATCATCTTTCTTCGGTGATATTCTCACGGCTCTATCGGGGAGGCAAATTTAATGACCGATTGGCGACTTATCAGGGTCAAATAAACGAAGGTATGCTTTTATGTGCTACTATGCTGGATGAACATTTTCAAGAAACCGCCGAGCGGGTGGAAATTAATAACTCAGATTTGCTTTGGTCACGGTTTTTAAACAATCAAAAGGGTTTAGGAATAGAAGGTACAAGGCTTCAGGCTAAAATAGATTCGCTAATCACAGAAAAGAAAAAAACCGAATTCGCAGCTGAAAAAAATTCGGGGGCAACAGTAGATTCTTTGGAAATAAAATTGGGGAAACTCACCGATGCAATTACTGCAGGACAAACAAAAATAGAGAAAAACCATCCCTCTTTTTATGAATTTTCACAGAAGGGTTTTGATTTAAAAAGTCTACAAAGTCAAATTGGAGAAAACGAATTGATTCTCCGTTATATAGTAACAGATTCAATGGTCTTTGGATATAGCATTACAAAAAACGACCTATTACTGCATCGCCTGCCAATTGACAAAGTAGAATTACGAAAATCCATTGACGATTACCTTTCAGATCTCAAAAACCGTAAAATTTCCTATCTCGAAAAATCAAAAAAGTTATTTGCGTCTTTGATTGAGCCAATGTCTGTCGAAAAATTTGAAAAACTAGCTATTATCAATGATGGGTTTTTAGGCTACCTTCCTTTTGAAACCTTAATCAATGAAAACAAAAGCTTTTTGTTGGAAAACTATCAAATAAGTTATTCTTCTTCCCTGAAACTTTGGAGCATCCAAAACGAAAACAATGAAGATTCCTCGACCGAATTTACAGCCTTTTCACCAAAATATGAAATGTCATTCGCTGCGAATACTGAAGACAAAACCATCAAAGAACTAGTCCGAGAAGGAAATTACGAGCTGTTGGGCGCGGAAAGAGAAGCAAAAACAATAAATGCGCTTTTTGACGGAACGCTTTTTTCGGCGGATGAAGCAACAAAAACCAACTTTGTATCAAATGCATCAAGCTATGATGTAATACATTTAGCGATGCACGCAGTCTTGGACGAGAACAATCCCGACAAGTCCAGCCTCATTTTTAAGGACAATGAAAAGCTTTACCTTCCTGAGTTTTATAAGATGAAAATTCCCGCACAACTCGCTGTTTTAAGTGCTTGCAACACGGGCATTGGCGAAATAAAAAGAGGTGAAGGAATACAAAGTCTTTCAAGAGCATTTACATATGCTGGGGTAAAAAGTACGGTCATGAGCCTATGGCCTGCGCCCGATCGAGAAACTCCAGAAATCATGGTGTCCTTTTATAAAAACCTCAAGCAAGGACAAAGTAAGGCCCAAGCACTTCAACAAGCTAAATTAGGCTACCTGAAAAACACGAAAACCGAAAAACTGCAACATCCTTTCTATTGGGCAGGGTTTGTACTTTCAGGAGACAATGCTCCCATTCATTTTTCAGAGCCATTTTGGACACAAACAATTTTAGTTATGGCATTACTATTAATATTGGTGATTCTATTAGTTATTATCCTTTTTAGAAAAAGGAATTTTTTTTCTAATTCTTTATAAATGGGCATAGTAAAAATTATTATTTAACCATATAACACATTTCATTATCTTTAAACGTATTACTATAGACCGTTTACTTAATACGTTAATATTTTTGTTTATAAAAATGGAAATAATAATAATCAGTTGAATAATATATGAGATTTTTTTACTATTAATAAAAAATAAAATTTCAATATGCGTTAATAGGGGTAATCACAAGTAAAAATTCTTTTAGGAGTTTTTAGTAGAATTATTTAACTATAGTTCAATTAGTTGCATTTAGGTGTGCTATAAAATTAACCTTCAATTATATTGCCATAAATTAGTTGAGCTTGTAATAGTCCATTTAACGGTGTATTTATTCTTTACTTGGATCATATTATATAATTTATCCAAGGAGAGTTTATTTTGATTTAGTGTTTTTGACGCAAATCCATTGCTAATAACAGGTCTTCACAGGCTGTTTGACGCAAATACATAAAATTAAATATCATATCTAACTCTTAAACATTTGAAAATCAGAATGATAAATATTAAGTAAAACTTGTAACATCGCGTAGCGTGTTACCCTCTTGCTACACCATTTTGTCCGGCTAATGGACAAAAATTTCGTACAACTTTGCCAAGCATTAATTGCTTTTTTTTGAAATATTACATTTTAAAAAATAAATTTTTAGATGGATGGAGTAATCAGCGAAAGTCAAAATTGTACGACTATCTATTTATTTTTGGTACAACTGATTGCATTAATATTAATATCAAATTTTAGATAGCTTTCTTTCTTTTAAAAGTAGAAGGTATTTTTAGTGATTTACTTATTGTATCTAGAGCGTTTGCCTTTTTTTGTTTAGTTCTGCTTCCTTTTAAATGTTTTTGTAAAGACTTCATAATACACCATTTTAGATTTACTTCCCGTAGCGCCTTCACGTTACCTTTTTTTGTTGCTGATACGTATTCAATATTTTGGATTGAAGAGGACTTATAAAAAGGGAACTTGTGACCGGCTTTATGCAGTCCGGTCAATTCCAAAATATTGGTGTTTTGCTATCAAAAAAAGAAAGGAATCTGACGACAATGGGATGGTTTTAAATGTTTTTGACAGGTAATTAATATGATAAATATTTTTTTTAATTTAATCTATCTTAAAATATAGGGGTTTTATATATACTTATAAGTAAAAAATATTAAATTTGAAATTGCGTAGAGAACTGCAAAAGTTATTGTTGTGTTTAGTAAAATATGTCCGATTCGGTGACCTTTGAAATAATGTGAAGTCCAATTTATTGGTTAACAAGGTGTTATAGATTAGGGTTGAATCCTCTCATCCCGACAAAAGAGATTGTCTAATAATGATAATCTCTTTTTTTCTATTCTTGGCGTAAAAACTATTTAATGAATTTCTTTTTTATTCTACTAAAAAAGGACTCAAACTCTTCTGTTTTTAAATGTCCCTACTTAGTTGACATCGAAGTAATTTAAAGTGAGCTTCTATACTGTTTAACCTTTAAGCACTAAATAAATTATATTTCTTGAACTAAACGAATCATTTGATTAGTAAACCCCCATTCATTATCATACCATGCCATAACTTTAACTAAGTCTCCATCAACCACTTTGGTCATTTGCAAGTCTACTGTCGCGGCAAATGGACTTTTAATAATATCACTAGACACTACAGGGTCTGAAGTAACGGCAATTACTTCATCATACCTTTTCGTTTTTGACTCTTCCCTTAATATTGAATTTATTTCAGAAAGTGATGTTGGTCTTTCCGTTATAAAAGTAATATCAGAGATTGAGCCCACTGGAACGGGAACCCTAATGGCGACACCATCAAATTTACCTTCATATTTAGGGATTACTTTAGTAGTTGCAATTGCTGCTCCAGTGGTAGATGGAGCAAGGTTTACTCCAGCAGCTCTTCCCATTCTAAAATTCTTATTTGAAGGTCCGTCAACAAGTGACTGAGAAGTAGTATATGCATGAATGGTATTAAGAATTGCTTTTTTAATACCAACACGGCGTCCTAGAATTTCTATAATCGGACTGGTATTATTTGTAGTACAACTTGCGCAAGAAAAAACAGTCATTTTATCCTTACTATTATTTACTCCATGAACAACCATGGGGGTATCTTTTGTAGGGCCTGAAATTATAACAAATTTGGCTCCTGCTTGAATATGTTTTTGTGCATCCTTCATATTTGTGAAAAAGCCAGTACTTTCTATTGTTACATCCACATTAAGGGCTGCCCAAGGTAATAATTCAGGTTCTTTAATTGATGTGTATTTAATTTTTACCCCATCAACAATGAGGTGGTCGGTATCGTGCGTAATCGTTTTATTATAGGTGCCATACACACTATCATATTTTAAAGCATACGCTGCATTTTCGATGCTCATTAAATCGTTTATAGCTATCACTTCTAAATCTGTAGTACTTCCGATTACTTTAAATGCTGCTCGACCTATTCTGCCAAAACCATTTATTGCTACTTTCTTCATTATTTTAATTTTTTAATTGTTTAGATAGTTTTCAATGTGATTATTTAATAACTAGTTGTGAAAGCATAACACTCGTTTAATTCTTAAGTTTTATAAAATTGTAAGAACTTTAAAGTAAAATTTACTAAAACCCCCACTTCAATAGGATATTTCTTCTAGATAAATAGTTGTTTTTCTTAGTATTATTTTTTCAAATCTGAAATTATTTCTAAGGATAGTTTAGTGAGTTTTTCAATACGAGATACATCATAATTTCCTTGAGCGTCCTTACTAATTAATTTTGAACCCATCCCCACACAGGTGGCGCCAGCTTTAAACCAACCTTCTAAGTTCTCACGAGTAGGGGAGACCCCTCCTGTAGGCATAATACTGGTCCATTGACACGGACCTTTAATCGCTTTTACAAATTTGGGACCATATACGCTTCCAGGAAATAACTTAACAATTTCACAGCCAAGCTCTTCAGCTTTTGCAATTTCGGTTAAGGAACCACAACCGGGGGACCACAATACTTTTCTTCGGTTGCAAACTAAAGCTATATCTTCTCTTAAAACTGGTGTTACAATAAAGTTTGCGCCTAATGCTAAGTACCGTGATGCTGATGAGCCATCGGTTATTGAGCCAACGCCTAAAATCATTCCAGGTAGCTTTGCTATTGCATATTTATTCAATTCACTGAAAATATCTTCAGCAAAGTCACCTCTAGCGGTAAACTCGAACAATCTTGCTCCACCACTATATAAAGCATCTAGTATTTTTTTACAAATTGAAATATCATTGTTGTAGAACAGCGGGACTAACCCCGTTTTATTCATGGTATTTGCAACTTCAATTCTTGAGTATTGTGCCATTAAATTTTCGTTTATCTTGAAACTTCCCCAAAAGCGTCTCCGCTTAATAGTTTTTCAATTTCTTTAAGGGTAATTAAATTACAATCGCCAGATATAGTATGTTTTAAACAACAAGCAGCAACAGCAATGTTTAATGCCTTTTGTTTATCGTTACTGTCTTTAAGTATTCCGTAGATTAATCCGCCCATAAATGCATCGCCACTTCCAACCCTGTCAACTACAGGCGTTACTTCTTTTACATCTGCACTATACAAGGTTTTACGATCGTATAAAACTCCTCCTATTCTTTGATGCGAAGCACTCACAGAATATCTTATTGTGGTAGCTACAATTTTTAAATTAGGACATAATTTAAAAATTTGATCGTATAAAATAGGTAATGTTGTTTCGTTTTGATAGTTAGGGCTTGCTTGTTCTTTTCCTAACATAAATAACGCGGTATCAATGTCTCCTGAAATAATGTTGCTATATTTTAAAAGTTCTGGCATTACTTCACTTGGCTCCTTGCCATATTGCCATAATTTGGATCTATAATTTAGATCTGAAGAAATTGTAATTCCTAATTTATGTGCAACTTTTAATGCTTCTAAACAAACTTCGGCAGCAGTTTCTGAAATAGCGGGAGTAATTCCGCTCCAATGAAACCATTTTACATCTTTTAATACTGACTCCCAGTCAATAGATCCTACTGTAATTGTTGCCATAGAACTATTTGCTCTATCATACACTACATTACTACTACGAGTTCCTGCACCAGTTTCAAAATAATAGATGCCTAGTCTATCTCCTCCATATAAAACATTTTTAGATTCCACATTAAATTTGCGCATCTCTTTTAAGGCGCAAGCTCCAATTTCATTATCGGGTAATCTAGTAACAAATTCAACGGGAACTCCATAGTTTGCTAAGGATACTGCAACGTTAAACTCTCCACCTCCATAGGAGGCTGCAAATGTTTTTGCTTGAGAAAACCTTAAATGACGCTCTGTTGAGAGTCTTAACATAATTTCACCAAATGTGACAACTTTATTCATCGTTTGAATTTAATTACTGAATTTACACTAGTTGAATAGTTTTATAACTTAACCTGTTTTTTAAATCCCCAGCGCTTGTCCACCACCAACTTGAATGGTTTCAGCTGTTAAAAATGCAGCATCTTTACTTGCAAGAAATGAAACTACAGAAGCTACATCTTCTGGCTGACCTAAACGACCCAACATTATATTATTTGCCCAAGAAGCAAAAACCTCTGGTTTTGTTGCTTTAATTTGAGCATGAAATGGAGTATCAATCGTGCCGGGAGATACTGCATTTACTCTAATACTATATTCCGCTAGGTCTTTTGCAAGTGCTCTTGTTATAGCGTGTACACCAGCTTTAGATGTTCCGTAAATTCCTGCTCCTGGTCCTCCAGCGGTCCATCCTGCATTTGAGGTATAGTTAATAATAGAAGCGTGTTCGCCTTTTTTAAGGTATGGTATTGCTGCCCTGGAAGCAAAAAATACAGAATCGAGGTTTAATGCCATTACGGATCTGTAAAAATCAGTTGTCATATCTTCAAACCTGGATCTACCTCCTAAACCACCTGCATTATTAACAAGAACATCAATTTTACCGTACTTTTTTCCGATTGCATGTATGTTAGATGTTACAGATTCTTCGCTTGTAACGTCGAATCCATAATATTCGGCATTGATTCCATCTTCTTTAAGTTCTTTTACTCTTTTGTCACCTGCTTCATTATCGATACCATTTATTACTACTGTGTAACCATCATTGCCTAACCTTTTAGCTACGGCAAAACCAATACCTCCTGTGGCTCCTGTTACTACTGCTATTTTTTCTTTTAAGTTACTCATAATACATTAATTTAGTTTTTATTAATTTTTCTTTTTTATTCTTCAATATCTATAGGCTCAATTTTTTTGACCAATATTAAAATGGATAGTACTGCTAATGGGGCTAGCACCGCAAGGATAATAAATGCTGGGGTGTATGATTCTGTTGTAATTATAGGTATTAGCCAATTCATAATTATAACTGATACGGCTCCAATACTTCCTGCTAAACCGGCTAAAGTTCCAACAGATTTACCACTTAAGAGATCACTTGGAATTGTTTGGATATTACTAATTGAAAATTGGAAGCCAAATAAGACCACAAAAACAAAAGACACAAATTTTAATGGGGTGTCTGCGAAAAAGATAGCGCCAATGATTGAAATGAATATAATGATAGCCCCAATAGTTATCGTTTTTTTTCTGCTATAATCTACCGTCTTTCTTTTAATAAGTCTTTGTGCATACCATCCACCCGCGAGGCTTCCTATCATAGCTCCTACATAAGGAAACCAGGCGTAATAGCCAATTTCCTTTACATTGAAATTAAACTCTTTAAAAAGATAGATAGGCATCCAGAATACAAATAACCACCAGATAGGCTCAATGAAAAGTCTTGAGATAATTACCCCCCAGGATTCTCTTTTAGATAAAATTTTTCTCACACTTAGTCCTTTTCCGGCTACTTCGTTTTGTCTGCTTATATGCCTACCAGCTACAATATGGTTTCGTTCTTTATCTGTAATCCAAGGGTGGAGGAGTGGTATTTTTTTGTTTATTATTGACCAAGGGATTATCCACAGAAACCCAAGTAAACCAATGATTACAAAGGTTAATTTCCATCCATAGGCTCCAAATAGTTCTGCAATTGTAGGGGCAGCAACAATAGATCCTATTCCTGCTCCAGCATTAAAAATACCTTGAGCTAAAGCTCGTTCTTGTATAGGAAACCATTCGGCGTTATTTTTTACGGCGCCAGGCCAATTTCCTGCTTCACCTAATCCCAAAAGTCCTCGAAATATACCAAGTGAAGCGGCACTTTTAGCAAAGAAGTGAAGTGCAGAAGCAAGAGACCAAAGTGCAATGGATAATATAAATCCAATTTTTGTACCCACTTTATCATAGACTTTTCCTGAGATGAATTTACCTGCGGCATAGGTTGCTGTAAATATGTTTATAACCCACGCATAATCTGCTTCTGTTAAACCTAAATCTTTACTCATTTTAGGCCACATTATACCTAAGGCCGACCTGTCTATATAATTTATAATTGTGGCGAGGCAAACAAGCCCAATAATCCACCATCTAAGTCCTTTTATTTTCATGCTTTTTTATTTCAGTTACATCCATATTCTTAGAATAAGGCGTGTAGTTTCTATTCCAACCTATTTAAGTAGGTTGAAAAGGTTTTATAATTAATAAGTAGAAAAGCTTAATATCGTGTAGAAATAATCTTTAACATGAATATTAACTCCCTCCAATTTATATTTTGATTTTTAGATACAAGCGTGCAACATAGTATCTAACATTACATTTCTACATTGTAGCAGTATTTATAAAGTTCTCCAAAATGTTCTTTCATTCTTTTTTTAGCTAATTGAGGATTACCTTCCTTTATTGCTTCATAAATTAGCCTATGTTCTTCAATTCCTAGATAAGCAAGCTCTTTATCACAGACATGGTACTTTTTAAAATTGGTTATAATTTCTGGGGTAATAATTAACATAAAAGTATTCATGGTAGTGTTTCCACTAGCTTTGGCTATGGCTAAATGAAATAATAGATCTTCTTGAACCGCATCTTCACCTTTTTCAACTTTAGTTGCATATGCATCTAATGTTTCTTTCATTGCTATTATGTCTTCCTCGGTTCTACGTATTGCAGCCAGTCTTGAGGTCTTCAATTCTAAAAGTATTCTTGTTTCAACGAGCGATTTAAAGTCGGGATCTTCTAAACGTAATATGTCATCGATCATTCCGTTCATTGCAATTACACCAATGTTAGCAATAAAAGTCCCACTTTGTGGAATAGACTTTAATAACCCATATAATTCTAACTTTTGAATTGAGTTACGAATAATACTTCTTGTAACTCCAAATTTCTCTGATAACATTCTTTCAGAGGGTAACTTATCTCCAGGTTCTAAATTTTTGTGATTTATAAGCTCCCTTATTTTAACAATCACTTCCTTTTGAAGTATGTGATTTTCATTTGTAGTATGGATTTTTACTTTCATAAAACTATATATTCAATAATTGGTTAACCAGACTAATATGATTTAAAGTTAAATAATTCAATACGATCCTAAGGTTAACATTCATTCTTTTTAAATATTTAAAATATAACTAAATATCTGTTAATTATATTCTTACTACAATTTTAATTCTAATTGGGATGTTTTGATGCTTTTAGTTATTATCTAGTTATAATACTATATAAACTCACTTACTCACATCAAAACTCACAACAATATTCATATTTATCCAAGTATTATTAATAGCCTGGATTTTGAGTAATTACTCCATCACTAGCAAGGATTTCTGAAATTGGAATTGGAAACAAATAGTAATTAGGGTTAATCGTTTCTCCTATTTCAGCTTCAGCAGTACCTGTTCTGACCAAATCAAACCATCTTTGTCCTTCAAAGGCCAACTCTAATCTTCTTTCGTCATAAATAGCCTGTCTAATTAAAGCTTGAGTATTAATAACAGTGTGATCCAATGGAGCTAATCCAGCCCTAGTTCGTATAGGATCTAAAAGATCAAGTACATTCTCAGGGGAGGCTCCATTTTCATTCAATGTTTCTGCGTATAAGAGGATAACATCTGCTAATCTTAATTCTATCCAGTCGTGATCTGGACCTCCCACTTGAGGGTATTTTGGAGATCTTGCGTTTACCTCATCTATATTTACTGCTCTTCTTAAATCACCAGGACTTGCATCAAAAGCAGTAATTAAACTTGCATCTAATGGTCTAGGAGATTTTGTGTCATTTCCTAAATACCACGACCAAAAGTCTGAAAAACCATACTCATCTTCTAAAGAACTAGATATTTGGGTGGCAAAAATAATTTCAGAATTTAAGTCAGTTACAAAAATGTCTGCATAGTTTTCTAGTAAACTAACGTCTCCAGCCGCAGCTCCGTTTACAGCATCAGCTAGATGTGGTTGCGCACTACCAAAATTGCCCATATGCACATAGACTTTACCTAATAAACTTTGCGCCGCAAGTTTTGATGCTCTACCATTTGTATTTGTAATATTTAAAAGACTAATTGCATCTTGTAAATCTGGAATGATTACATTGTTATATACTTCTGCAGCTGGTTGTCTTGTTAAATCAAACGTAGGGATGTCGCCAATATCTGGTGAAGTTAGAATTATAGTAACATCACCAAATACTTGTACTAGTTTAAAGTAGGATAGCGCTCTTAAAAATTTAGCTTCACCTATTTGACTAGTATTTGTTGAATTTTCAATTACGTTATTGGCACTTAATACTGATCTATATAAAGCCGTGTAGAAGGGGCCAAAATATTGATCTTCCATTGCTGTTAAACCAGGTCCGTACGTATCAAATTCAGTATAGGGAGATTCTAACATTAAAGCATTATCTGCTCTAAAGTCGCCCATCACTGCCATTGGTGTAACAGCACCAAGTTGATAATAATATGCGGCACTTAAAACTCCCTCAAAATCTGTCAATGAATCTGAACTAGCAATATTTGGTGGAGATTCATCTAAATCTGTGCTACATGATAGTGTTAAAAATAATGATCCTAAAAATAATATATATATATGTTTCATTTTTTCTTACTTTAAAAATTAACATTAAAACCAAACGTAAAGCTTCTAACAATAGGACTTGATCCTATTTGAACCCCATAAGTAGTTGGTCCTAGATAATCACTTTGCGTAGTGTCTACACCCTCTGGGTTATATGAGGTATAATCATCTCCCCATAGGTACAGTAAATTGGTAGCTGCAACATATACTCTTGCTGAATTAATACCAATTTTATTAGTCAACTCTGGTTTAAAAGTATAGCCTATAGTCAAGTTTCTCAAGGCTAAAAAAGAGGCATCTTGTAGTTGTGCATCTAGTTGATTATTTGAGTCTAAATAAAATTCACCATTGTGATCTGCAATACCATCACTATTAGTATCAAAACTATCACGTACTCTTCCTCCAAATTCAGAATTATAATAAATGGGGTCTACGTTCCAAACATCGCCTCCCTGAGCTCCTTGAAATTGGAATGACATATCAAAATCCTTAAAGTTGAGTGTACTATTAAAACCGTAGTAAAATTCTGGTGTATTTTGACCAATCTTTACTAAATCGCCACCTTCCTCAACTGTTTTTGTCTTGTCAATTACACCATCTCCATTTTGATCTACCACGTAGTATGCTGAACTATTAACATCGATGGCTCTTGTTGGATCTTCTATAAAGCTATCTTCAACCATTCCAATAGTTTCTATACCCCACATCTCACCAATTTCTCCACCTACATAGTTTCTAAATACGGGGCCTCTACCACTTTGACCGTATATAGCCTGAGGTAATTCATCTAGCCCCCCTAGATCTGTAATTTCTGTTTTTACTGTAGATATGTTTGCGCTAAAATCCCAACTTAGATCTTCTTTTCTTATAATGCCTGCTGATAGCTCAACTTCTACACCAGAACTTCTTACATCACCAGAGTTAAGTCTTATTGAAGGGGTTCCGAAGACTTCAGATACACTTTGATTAATTAAGATATCTTCAATATCTGAGGTGTAGAAATCTACTCCCATTCTAATACGATTGTTTACAAATCCTAAATCGATACCGTAATTAGTCTCTGTATTAGTTTGCCAAGTTAAATTTGAATTTGCTACATCTGAAGGGATTAAAAACCCAGTGCCTAACACTGTAGCTTGAGGATTTAATAAACTCAATGAATTGTATGCTCCTAAATCTGAAGTAGACCCTAAAGAACCAGTACTAAATCTTGGCTTTAATAAGCTTATAAAATCAATGTTGAAAAAAGATTCGTTATGCACATTCCACCCTATAGAGAACGCAGGGAATGTTGCGTATTTATTATTAGCCCCGAAACGAGAATCACCATCCCTTCTCAGTGATGCCGATACCAAATACCGATTGTCAAAGGCATAATTAATTCTTCCAAAATAGCTCCATCTAGAAATAGTTTCATCTCTTTCCGTTACTGTGATATCTTCAGGTTTTAATAGGTTATAATTTACAATATCGCTAAAAGGCACATTTGTACCTGCTTGAGCTGTACCTTTAAAATGAATTTTTTGAAATTCAATTCCAGCTACTGCAGATATATTATGACTCCCTATTTCTTTTGCATAATTCAACGTAGTTTCACTTAAGGTTGAACTCTGTTTTACATTTGTTTCATCTAAGGCAGTTTGATTGCTACGAGCTTGAGAATCAAATTCAAGTCCTCTCCAAAAATAGTCTTTAGTATCTCGAATATCTGCTCCTAAAACAGCCTTTATGTTTAAATCATCGATGATGTTGTATTGAAAGAAAGTAGTTAAGTTAGCGAAATAAGTTTTTTGATATCGGTCTGTATTGTCAAGCTTCGTTGCGGGACCTGCATCTCCAGTTCCTCCAATACCATTACCACTTCTACCATAATGCCAGTCTTGAGCGGTATCGCCGGGTTCTAATGTATAAATGCTGCTGTTAAATGGTGCGTTGCCTCCTCTATAACCATCGTCAAAAGGATCTAGTCCTAAAGCCTGGGCTTGTTGATCGAGTTGCTGAACAAATGCAATAGATGCTGCTGTATGATAAATAGGGCTAACATTATAAGCTCTTAAAAGGTCTCTCTGGTCATGAGCGATGATGTCTCTATCCGATGCAAAACCATTGAAACTTAATCCTGTTTTGAATTTGTCTCCCAAGTCAACATCGATATTTAACCTAGCATTAAGTCTTTCATAAGCTTCCGTCCTAACGATACCATCAGTATTTTGATAACCAATGGAAGCAAAATATTTTGCTTTTTCTGTACCTCCGCTATAGCTAAAATCATGGTTTGTGCTATAACCACTTCCATAAAGCCAATCTTCTACAGCCAAAACATCAGGAGAATTTCTGTAGGCGCTTATTTTATAATTTACAAACTCTGGGTCCAATTCAGAAACATCAAATCTACCACTGGCAATACCATCTTCTAACGTGTTTGCCCATTCTCCAGCTGTCATATTTATTCTGTCACTTTTATATTTACTAGAGATACTCGTGTAAGTGTTATAGCTGAATTTTGGAGTGCCTTCTTTTCCTTTTTTGGTTGTAACTAAAATAACTCCATTTGCTCCTCTAGAGCCATAGATAGCAGCTGAAGCCGCGTCTTTCAACACCTCTATACTTTTAATGTCGTTTGGATTAACGGTTGCTAAGCTTCCCGAAATAGGGTAGCCATCTACAACTATTAGCGGGTTAGAATTACCATTAATAGACGAAGCTGCCCTTACTTGGATTTTAGGATCTGCTCCTGGTGATCCGTCCTGGTTTTGAATTAAAACACCGGCTAATTTACCTGCCAATGCTTCGTCCACACGGGTAGCTTGAATCGCCGCCACATCTTCACCTCCAACTCTAGCAACAGAACCTGTAACATGACTCTTTTTCTGGGTACCGTAACCAACTACAATTACTTGGTCTAAGGTATTAGCGTCTTCGTCTAGACCAATGTTAAGCGTTGTTTGATTAGTAATGTTTACCGTTTGGGTAACATACCCTACATATGAGAATTGTAACGCATCACCACTTTTTACTTGAATTTGATAGTTTCCATCAAAATCTGTAGAGGTTCCTGTAGAGGTTCCTTCAATGATAACATTTGCACCTACAATGGGGATTTGATCTGCTGCAGAAACCACTTTACCTTCTAAAAGGTATTTGTCTTGAGCTACCATAATAATACTACTAAAAAGCAGTATTGATAAAGTAAGCTTTGTTTTGAAGTTCATAAGTTAGCTGTTTAGATTATTACTCGAATTTTCAATAGTGATAACTTTAAACAACATTCAGTGCCTTAGTAAAAAATAGTTTTATTACTTTTACAATACATGTTTTATTAAGTTACGACGTGTATTATTACTTCCCTCCAAGGAGTAATTTGTTAAAAAGGATGGGCGTGCACCCGTCCTTTTTTTATTGGTAAACCAAATTGGTTAACCAGTTTGGTTTACCAAATATATTAACTTTTTCTTAACGTGCAAATAATATTGGCAAAAAAAATGAGGTTATTCCATAAAATCTTCACGAATAGGACTAAATACATCAATTAATACCCCTGATTTTCTACAAATAGCTCCATGCATTACATGAGGAGGAATATAGAATGCATCTCCACCTTTCATTATTTTAGTTTCTTCACCAATAGTTAATTCAAATTCGCCGCTGACTACATACGTAACTTGAGAGTGGTGATGTTCGTGCATTGGACCAATTCCTCCTTGATCAAAATGTACATTGACTAACATGATTTTGTCATCATATCCCATAATTTTTCGCTTAACGCCTTCTCCAACGGTTTCCCAAGGGATTTCGTCAACCAATAAAAATTCTTTACTTGAACCAAATGTTTTCATCTTTCTTTACTTATTTAAAATAATAGGCACCTGTCCATTGGTATTCTCTATTATCTATGATTAATATATGTTTTTCGTTTTCTGAGGCATTGTTAATTGCCATAATAAAGTCTTTAGTATTGTCGTACACATCTACAATGCGAATCGCTATATAGTCTTCTGTATCGAGTAGGATCTTTATTTCTGAAATAGTACTTTTGGTATTTACAGCAAATTCAGAAACGGGACTATAGCCTCCGTGTGATTCTATTGTAGATGCAAACAGCGTGTTTTTGGTATTTTTTCGTCTAAATAGGATAGAGGCATCTCTTCTTAAATTAAAGTCTGGATCATTAGCTCCTATTCTTGTGAATAAAAGCTCATCTGTTTTTTTAAGTGCCGAAGTAAGCGTGTAAAAGCGCCCTTTGTTAAGCCATGAAATTTTCGTGTTACCTTCAAAAGGGGATCCTAAGCCTTCTAAATACAAATGCTGATAACCATTCTTAGTTCCAAGTGCTTTTAAGCTTTTTGGAACATTATACTCAAAATTTGTGTCTATTAATTGACCCATAAAATAGTAGGGGAGGTCATATTGGTTATTTTCATTAGATGTTAACCTCATAATGTCTAAAACATAAGGTTTTTCGAAGTTTTCATCAGTAATAACCACCATAGTTCTATGCATTTCTGTACCTGGATAAGCAACTGTATCCTTAGCACTCACTAACTGGATGGATTTTTTATTAGCATCAAAAAGATATAGGTTTGAATGGTGTTTACTTCCTATTTCATATTTCCCGTTAAAATGTGAACTTTCATTTACAGTAACTGTGTTATGGGCAATGGTTTGTTTTGCCCAAGTAGTATTTTCTTTTAAATAATTACCGCCTCCTTTTTGTTCTATATTCACAAAACGGCCCATACCATAATCCTGAATTACTTCATCACCATCTTCATTAAGTAAAAATGATAATTTGTCATAATGCCCATGACTAAGCCCTTGAGCAGAATATTTAAAGACTAAAGAAAAATCTTGATTACCAGATCTTAAAACTCTGAGACCTCCTTTTTTTCCGTTAGAACCGTCTGTTAACTTTATTGACTTTTTATTAAACTCTTCGTCTTTTCCGTTTTTAATGCCAAGCGCCACAGATAACCCTGTATCGTCTAAAAGGACTTTTCCTTGTTTTCTGGCGATACTTAAAAGTTCTGGATCTCTTCCACCGTAGTGGTAAGCGATATCTACTGCCGTTACTAACTCCCTTGAGTGAAAGGACATACCTTTTTGGGCATCATTTAGCGGAAAAAATTCGCCATCTGCATCGGTAAGGTTTAATAAAGTATGTACCGACTTGATTAAAACACTGTCTTTATGTTCAAAAATCTTCAGGTCTGGTTTTAAGTTTTGAAGTCCTTCAGCAAAAACTAAAAAGGGATACATAGCATATCGTTGATAATAAGGTCCTTCGGTATAGTAACCATCTGGGGAAAAAGGTTCTTCTAAATTTGCTAAAAATCCAGCTTTTCCATCTTCATTTTTTATAAACCCTCCATCGTTATCCTTTGCACTTGCATCTAATTTGTCATTTTTAATTCCGTATAAAGCACGGTTTACTAACTCTTCATCATCCATTACTAAACCAATCATTCCTACAGCAGCATTCCCCCAAGTACTATGGTTGTGTACACGATTAAAGAATTGAGGATTTTCTATGGAAATATAATCTGCAAAAGGTCTAAAAAGGTTAGTTTCTAATTTTTCACGTTCTTCCGCAGATAAGTAATTATAAATACAATCATAGGCTTGACTAACATAAACTAACCAATTTGAATCATTTAAACATTGCCAAAATAGTTTTCCTCTGGCATACGATCTTGTTTGCGGATGCGGAGGTAGGTTTTTGTACATATCTTCGTATTGAAATAGCATATCGCGCACGTACTTGGCATATTTTTCATCTTCTAATAATTGGTAAAGCACGCCCGCTTTTCTCATAATGAAGAAATTAGTTTTATGGCGCTCATGAGTATAGCCTCCAGAATAATCGTTAGGCACCGGAGTATTGATCCCTAAAGCGATTTCGGCATCTACTTCATTTTTTACAGTTTGCAACTCTTTAGAAAAAATAGGCATGTTTCCCAATTCAGCTTTTATTTTTGCAACGCCATCTTGCGTTAAAATAAGAGAAGGGTGCGTGCTGTTGTTTATTTCTAGCGTATTTGGACGTGATTCCTCCTTATTATCGCAAGAAGTAATAACAAACAATAGGGTACATAAAATGGCAGGATTTGTAAACCTTTTAAACTTTTTCATTAAAGATTATTTGAAATAATACCTAGGTCTAAACCATCTGTTGCTTTACCCGATAATTTTGAATTTGAAACTAATACGAGTGTTTCATCATTAAATTCTGGTTTAAGATTCCATCGGTTTTTAATGGTGAATTTCTCATCGCCTGTAATTTCAGTTTTATCAGAATCATAAAAATTGTTATTTACAATATTTACAATAGGTTCGCCCACAACTAAGTGCATATTAATTCCCTTAGTTTTATTAAATATATTATTCTGAATCTGTATTACTTGTACACCATACAATGAAACTGCCGAATTGTATTTATTCCTTTCATTAAAACCAACATTATTAAAAGTACAATGATCTACTTCTAAAAATGGGCCAAAAGTACTTTCATCTTTACCGCCTCTGTGCAAACGAAGTGCGGCTCCGCCAATGTCTTCATATTTATTATTTTTCATAATAATATATTCGGCATTATAAATACCAATATCGTCTGTTTCCCTATCTAGTGCCATGACATGGCCGCTAATTGTGTTAAAGTTGGAGTTTTTAACACTAATGGTATCTGCAAACGTATTTTTATAGACTTTAAGAACATCAAACGAATGATTAACATCTAGATTAACGAAGTCACAATCGTCTACAAACAATTTGTAATTTTTATTCATAGAATATTTACTGGTTGTTATAACCGAATTACCCGTTCTATCTGGACAGGCTTCACCATCTACCCGAATACCTTTAAGTGAAAGGCTTCCACCATTTTCAATTTCAAAAAGTGATCTCTTTTCAAATAAAATAGTTGGTTTTTCTTCGGAAGAGGATACAAAACTTAATGCGTGTTTTATAGATATTGATTTTGACAGCGAATAGGTTTTTGATGCGTTCAACTCTATAATATCACCAGGGGATGAGGTTTTAACGGCATCATACAAAGTATTTAATCCCGCAGCTACAGAAATAGTCTTTCCTGAACCTAGTGTAGCATTTGTTATTTCTTTTGAGTACCAAGTAACACCTGTTTTTTCTTTTGTAAGAATTGTTTCGGGTAACGTAGCGCCTGTATTTGTAGGGGCATCCTCAGGTACTAATAATCCAGCATTATTTTTAACCAAGTTTAATTGCTTTTTTTTAAATCCAGAGGGAGTTATTGGTGCTATGTTTTTGCTTAAAATATTATTAGTAAATGCAATACCGCTTATATCATCATAGACAGTAAAGATGCTGTCCTTACTTTCATTATAGAAAATATTATTTTCCATAACCGAATTTACGGGAGGCGCACTCCGCTCTTCATCTGCACCTGCACAAAGTTGTATATGGTCACAATTAATAAACGTGTTGTTTTTAACTACCGCATCTTTAGCTTGATCATAACGATTAATTGGCGAATTATAGATGCCATTCATTATTACAAATGCACCTCTAAAACGATACCCTGTTAAACCAATACCGTAGTTGTTTGTAACGGTTTGTTTTCCGTTTATTACGCGTATTCCACCTGTTGATGGTTTACCGTTTCCTATAAAAACATTCCCATCTACAAGTGTCTCTTCTCCGTGTCTCATTGTCAATGTACCTGTACATTCATAAAACACATTGTTTTTGTAGGTATTTTGTCCAGACTTGTTCGAAATAATCTCATGTTCTCCATTACACCGATCAAAATAGTTAGATTCAACCACAGTATTTGAATTGGTTCGAGAATAATGGCTTGTACCAATACGTAAAGTTTCACCACCATTAGAACCTAAATTTTGACGAGGACCAAAGTAATTATGATCAATCTGGTGATTATTCTCACGGCTTTCCTCGGTGTTTAACCTAACCGTCATCGTTACACCTCTATTTTTCTTACCTGCCAAATGATTATGATCAATGCGATTATTTTTACCATATATGGCAACCCAAGTATCAGCTTCGTGGCGTTCAGGATTGCTATAATTATCGATCACACATGAGGTTAACCGACAGTTATTTGAAAGTGTTTCGTTGTCTTTTTTAAATGTAATAACCTCGTTAGTTGGGGTAAACCCATTTTTAAAAACAAGTCCATCAATTACAAGATGATTTCCAGCGATTCGTAAGTTTGAAGATCCTTCTAAAGTTACTTCTCCTTTTTCTTCTACAGTTAATGTTATGGGGTTTTTTGCAGTTCCTTCTGCTTCAAAAAGTAGTTCAACATCTTTCCAAACTCCATTTTTTAGAACAATAAGATCACCAGGAACCGCATTAGCAGTTGCTTCATTAAATTCTGCTAAGTCTTTTACATAGATTCCTTTTTCCGACTCAATATTGCAAGAAACAAAAGAAAGAACAAGTGATGAATAAATAACAATAAGGGATTTTAAAGACATATATGGTGTAGTTTTTTGATAATGTGCAGTATATAAAACTGGTTTACCAGATTGGTTTACCAAAAATAGAAATATTTATGATAGTCACAAATTTTTAGGGAAACTTTCCTTTTTTTGATCATTTATAAAGGAAAACATTAACTATATATAATATCACAGCGATAATATGAATTTTTTCGGGTAAGGAGGGAAGGTGATGATTGTATTTTGTGTTGCCTCTTTTTGTAAATTACATGTTATTAAGCACGGGAAACTACTACCAATAGTGTAATAGTAAAAGTGTTTTATTTATTTGTGTAGTACCGTTAAAGAACTAAACCAATGCTTTTCTTAAGGCAACATTTTTGCCCACAGTATTTTTCGTAGTGTGATTCCAATTAGCTCAAAATATAGTGTCTACAATTGTACTTGGCTCTTTTTTATTGAGAAGCTTGAATTCTCTCTCTCAAAATAAAGACTAGCGATATTAGCCGTTCTTTAAGTGTTTATTCTAAAAACTCATCTTCGGTAATGGCTTCTTTAACAAGATTGCCAGACGCATCTCTCATTTCTTCTAGATAATATAATCCATTGCGAGATGGGGTGTAAAAGTATTCTGCGACACCATCAACGTCTTCTGTTAAGACTCTGTCTGCATTGTAATAAGAAATGCGGGTACTCATTCCAGATTTATTCTTTTGAAAAACGATATCGGCAATACCATCACTGTTGTTTATTAAATTTTTAAGAGTGTCAAAAGTGCTTATTCGCACTACTTCATCAGCTTTATTCCACAGATATTCTATACTGTGATACCCATCGGGTCCTAATACAGCTCTATCGTTTTTATCTTTGTAAGATATATTTTTTACAAAGCCAGCACTCGTGAGCTCTTTTTCTTCTTTAAAATATCCATACGTATTATTTATTCTCTCTCCGCGTTTTCCGTAGTATTCGTATCCTATCTCACGTTGATATTTATCATACAGATATACTATCTGGTGGGCATTAAAATCATTGTAAGTTGGGCGATTGTGCTTATCGTAAAATTGTTCGGAAATTAAGGTGCCAAACTCATTGTATTTAGATAAAACCTTACTAGCTATCCCTTGTAAATTATTATCTTGATTATAGTATGTTACTAAAGAATCTTTTCCAAAACGGTTTACTTGGAAATGAGTTTTAAATACACCATCCCATAAAGCAGGTTGCATATCCCGATCATAATTTGTCCGTTCGATAAGAGTGTTGGTATTATCGTATTTAAATATATTGTATGTTACATTTTGAAGTGCATTGGCCAACTTGTTGTCGGTTGTGTAATAGGTTGTTTTTATTTTGTTGTTGTTTTTATCGTATTCCCATTTGGTAGTAGCTACATCGTTTTCAAAAGGGTGTTTTTCTAAACGTGAACTATATGATGTTGTTTCAATATTATTTCCGTGGTCATCATATTTGTATCGATACTGTATAATACTATCCTGTGTTATTGCGTAACTTCCATCAATATCTCTATACGTTTCTTCGAGTAGATTGCCCTTACTGTCCATCGATTCTTCTACATAACCAATGCCCATAGTGCTATTGAACTCATCGCCGAAGGCATCTACATTATGCCGAATACGTTTAGTATCGTTTATGTGCGTGTATTTGGTAGCACCCCATTTGTTTTCATTAAACTGAAGCACGTAGTTTGGTAAATAGTCAGCTTCAAAGGTTATTTGCCCATCGCTATTAAATAATTGTACGTTTTGAAAAGCTTCATACGAGCCTATTGCTGCATTGTTTTTTATATTGAAATTTCTCGTATCTGTAACATTTCCATAGATATCGTAGGTATATTGATATCGGGCTATTCCATACATATCGGAAGTTGGTTGAGAGAACTTATTTAAAAACTTTGTTTCTCGCAAGTATCCTCTTTCATCATAAAGATATTCAGTTTGATATCCATCAATATGGAAAGCCAACTCTCCCTTTGTATCATAACATGTTATTTTGCTAATGTTATGGTTTTCATTGAATTCATATTCATATGTAGAAACAAAATCGGTGTTGTAGGTTGGTTTTTTGTGAAAATTGAAATACGATATTTTTTTAGTACGTTCTAGATTATCTAATATTCGTTTTTCGTAATAAAAACCTTCTTCTCTTTTTATCTGATTATTTTGAGCATTGTAATATGAAGAAAAATAACTGTTTGTTTCTGTATTAAATTCACGCTTTATTATAGCTATGCCATCTCTTTCTACAGATTTTCCTTGATCATTATAGTATTTTGTAAGTATGTTTCCTTTTTCATCAAAAGTTGTTTTAACAATGCAATGTTCCTTACTATTTCTATACACCATATCTTCATTATAGAAATGAGATTCAAAATGATGTTTGTCTTTTTTAACGAGTATTGTAATAGGAGATTCAAAATACCCTCCTTCGGTAAGCTTTCCATTGTTATAATATGAAATAATCGTACTGTCATTTTTGTTTTCTATATGATAAACAGCGCCATACTTGCTTTTAGCTTTAGATTCAGGAATTGCAGATTGTAGCTTACAAGTAATCGTATAATTAAGTGATCTATAATAATCTTCTTCTTTTCCTGTAAAAACTTGATAGCTATAGATGTCGTCATTTTCATAATAGGCGGTTTCGCGTAGTAGACCATCAACGTATAACTCCCAATAACGTTGTTTATCTTGAATTACGTTGTGATCAGATTCGGTATCATAAACATATTGCAAGCTATCGCGAAGCGTGCTGTATTTATCAACTAGATTTTCAAGCTTTTCTTGTGTTAATTGATCTTCTCCAAGTTTTATAAGGTCTTTTCTTAACCGGCGAGCGCAATATTCTGTTATATTAAAATGATACTGTTCGTGTATTAATAATTGCTCACTCCCAATAGTATCAATCTTTTTATATCCCGATTTATTGGGGTTCATATACGCATATACTTTAAAATACTTGTTGTCTATATCAACATCATATATAAAGTTAGAATAGACAGATGCATCATAACCACCTTCTATGCTTGTAACTTCAGGAAAGTCATCCCAAGTTAAGGCACGGTCATTCCAGTTGATAAATTCTTTTGCTTCTGTTTTAAATGACCAACCAAAGGCTATTAAAATGCCCAACAAAACAAGCGATATTAATAAATTGTATTTAAGCTTTAACATACGATACGACACGCTTTCGGGAAGCTGAATAGATTAATGAGGAAATATATGTACAACAGAAAATAGACCCAGCATAAAACACTTGTTGTACTATTTCAAGAGCATTTACTTCTATATTGTTAAGGAAAAAGTACCGGAACAATCCTATAAAAATCATTAATGCTAAAGAGAACAGTCCTCTGTAAATTAAATTGTAGTAGGGGAGGTTGGGTTGTGGTTTTCCACTGTTAGAAAAGTATAAAAGCAGAAAATAGCCAGTGATAATTGCAACAACTTCGGCAAGATATATAAAAATTAAAATACCTTCATTAATATATACATCGGTTAAGGCAATTAACAAGGTAGTAAGTAAAATTCCTGCGAGCAATTCACTTCCTATTATTTGGAGCGTCTTTTTTTCAGGAAGGACAGTTTTTTCTTTTATAGAAAATTGTGATTTTTGTTGCTCCTCCAGTTCGGTTAATTTAGGGTCTTGACCGTATTTGTTCTTTCGTTTTTCACCCTCACTGAACAATAAAACAAAAAAGTAAAAAGGGATTAATTGGTAAAACCCATTTTGTCCCAAATCGTGACAACGGCGGGGACTTTGTGAAAAGAAAAACCAGTATAAAGCTATAAAGTATATAAAAACGTTTAAGGTACCAATATCAACAATTTCATTTAAAAGAGAAATAAAGAAGACTGCTACCATAAGCAGTAGATAACTTACTGCAAATTCGGTACGGCGTATTCGGCCTTTAAATGAAAACGGTTTCCTGAACATGAAAGCTTACATACTAACGCTTGTCAATATACAGGTTTCTTTTAAATGGACAAATTATTTTTAACTTCACATATATAATAGGAGATGTTTTTGAGGGTAGGTTATGTAGATTTATTAGTTTTCCCATCTTTATCACACCTATCTAATCTTCCTTTTTTCTTTCTTCACGTTCTTTCTGCCTTTTCTTTTTAGCTTCTTCTTTTGGGTCTTTTATAACAGTTGTCCAATGTAAGCTCGTTTCATCATTTATGAGGGTTGTAAAGCTTGTTTTGTTGTCAATATAGATATTAGTAAAATAGTCTTTATAATACCATACGAAGAAAACGCTGCCCAAAGTCGGTTTTTCTTTTTCTCTATAATTTAGCCAAATCTCTCCTGGTTTGTCCGTTTTAAATCCTAAGAATTTGCCTTGATAATAGCTTTTGTCATTTACTATTTCGTTTTCTGGTGATATTTCGTAAACAAATTCTCCACCATAAATTGCTGTGCCGTCTGGTTGAAAGGCTGGAAAAACAAAAACATCTAAATTTCCTTTTTCATTTTCCTTTATGTAGTGGTTAAATCGTATTGATGTCGAGTCTCTAACCGACTTCATTTCATTAAAAGCTTTCGACAATGCTTGGCCGTGTTTATTAAGAAACTTCTGATCAATTTGTGCATCTGTTTCGATTATTTCTGTTTGAGATTTTATAATAAAATGAAAAACTTGATTGTATTTTCCATTTTCATATTTACCATATACAGAATGCCAAGTATTTGTTGCGTCTTGAAAACAAAACCATTCTCTTCCTAGTTCTCCTAATCGTTCTTTGTCTTTTGTGATTAGCATATCGGTAGAATACCAAGCGGCCAAATCATAATTTAAAAGCCAATTGGCAGTTTCTCTTTTTTCAAGAAGGTCTTTTTGATCAAAATCTTGAGCTTGCATTAAATTAAAACCCAAAAATATAAATAGTAGTAAATGTATTTTTTTCATTTGTGGGATATTGTTTTTAAACCAATCTAGCATACACAGACCAAACAGAAAATCTACGGGTTTATCAAGTAGGGGAGAACAAGCAATTGCTTATAGCCATTGTGCCTGTTGCACAAGTCTCGCCAAAGATAAATATATTTTGTA